>JAHFSL010000236.1 GCA_023265785.1 Candidatus Coatesiibacteriota bacterium
GAAGGGTCGCGGCCGAAGTCATGAAGCCCCATTGTAATGTGTGCGCCGAGCGAAAGCGAGGCGCCGCGGAGCCGCCCGGCTGCGCCGGGTGCGAAGCGGCATTCGACGGAGTCTCGGACAAACCTAATCATCTCTTTGAGCGGAGAAGACTAGGCTATCTGCCCGCAGGCCTCCTGAAAAGCTTCGGCAATCGTCGGATGGGGGTGAATCACATCGAGAATCTTGCGGGCCGTCAACTGGAGGGAGACCGCGAGCGCGGCCTCGGAAATGATCTCGCTGGCGGCATGGCCGATGGCATGGACGCCCACGATCTCCCCGGTTTCCTCCGCCGCGAGGACTTTCACGAACCCGTCGCCCTCGTTGACCGATTGCGCCCGGCCGTTGCCGCGCAGGAGCGCCTTGCCCTTGCGCACCGGCATCCGCTGGGTCTTCGCCTGCTCCTCGGTGAGGCCGACCGAAGCGACCTCGGGAATGGAGTAGACACACCGGGGGACGGTGTTCATATCGAGGGTCTCGTGCGCGCCCAGCGCGGAGGCGGCCGCGAGACGGCCCTGGGCCGCGGCCCAGTGCGCCAGTTGGGGCCCGCCCGCGACATCGCCGGCGGCCCAGATCGTCTCGACGGTGGTCTGAAGCGAGGCATCCACCCGGGGCGCGCCGCGCTCCATCGCGATGCCGAGCACCGCGGGATCCACCCCGTCCAGTCGCGGGGCCCGGCCCACGGCGATGAGCGCGGCCTCCGCCTCGAGCATGCCGCCCTTGTCCGTCACCGCGTGGACGCCGGTGGCATCGGCCATCAGTGACCGCAGACCCTCCCCGACCCGGATGTCGAGCCCGGACGCGGCCAGCATGGCGCCCAGCCGGCGCCCCACTTCGGCGTCCTCGCCGGGCAGGAGCGAGGGCAACGCCTCCAGGATTGTCACCTTCGCGCCGGCGGCGGCGAGCAGGGAGGCGAACTCCACCCCCACCACGCCGCCCCCGATGACCAGCAGGGATGCGGGCCAGGTTTCCGCCGCGACCAGCTCGTCGGAGGTCATGATCCGCCCCGGCACGAGTTTCACGCCCGGCAGGAGGCGCGGCCGCGACCCTGTCGCCAGGATGACCGTGCGGGCGTCATAGGTGACTCCCGTCCCGCTGGTGTCGGTCACGCCAACCCGGTCCGGCGCGATCAGCCGGCCCTCGCCCCGCACAATGGCGACGCCCCCCGCCCGGACGGACCGGTCCAGCTGGTCGGCCAGGAGCGCCACGACCGCCCGCCGGCGCGCCATGAGTCCTGACAGTTCGCGCGGGTGGGGCCCCGCGGCCAGCCCGTAGGAGATGCCGTGCTCGAGCTTGCGCCAGACCTCGGCCCCCGCCAGCATCGTCTTGGTGGGAATGCAGCCCACATGGAGGCAGGCGCCCCCCAGCGGACCGCGGTCCACGAGCACCGGCTTCGCCCCGCGACGGGCGGCCGCCAGCGCGGCCGTGTACCCGGCGGGGCCCCCGCCGAGGACGAGGACGTCCGCGACCGGCATGCTACTCCGGGAACTGCAGGGCGGCGCAGGCCACGACGTTGCGCAGGAGCAGGGCGGAGGTGATCGGGCCCACCCCGCCGGGCACCGGGGAGATGGCCGCACACCGGGGCGCCACGGAGGCGAAATCCACATCCCCCACCAGGGATTCGGTCCCGTCCGCGCCCCTCACCATGTTGGTCCCCACATCCACGACGACGGCGCCCTCGCGCACCATGTCACCGCGCAGGAGGCCCGGGCGGCCCGCCGCCACGACCACCACATCCGCCCGGCGGGTGTGGGCTCCAAGGTCGGGGGTCGCCGAGTGGCAGATCGTCACGGTCGGACCCTTCCGGTCGCGCAGGGCGAGGACGGCGAGCGTGCGGCCGACCGCGGCACTGCGGCCGACGATGACCAGGTCCTTACCGGCCAGGGGGATCCCCGAGGCGGAGAGCAATTCGAGCACGGCCGCAGGGGTGGCGGGAACGGCGCCCGGCGCGCCCAGGTACCAGCGACCGACGGGCGTGGCCCCCAGCCCTTCGGCATCCCAGTCGTCCTTGATGGCCCCGCGGGCTGCGAACTCGTCAATGGGCGGGGGCAGGGGCGAATGCAGGAGGATGCCGGTCACGCCCGGGTCGGCCTGCAGGGCCTTGAGGAGGGCGACGAGGGATTCCGTGGCGGGCGGCTCGGGCAGGGGGTGCACCGAATGCGCGATGCCCACGGCCTCGCACGACTTGCGCTGGGACTCCGCATAGGACCGGGCCCCGCCGTCGGCGGAGGGAAACACGAAGGCCAGGTGGGGATGGACCTGCCGGGCCTTGAGGGCCGTCACGTCCTTGGCCACCTCCTCGCGAATCCGCCTGGCGACCGGCGCGCCCTTGAGCAGGAGCGGTTCCCCCATGGGCGCTACCGGGCCGGGAGGCGGGCCAGGAGCAGGGGCTCGAGCGTGCCCCGCAGACTCTCCCGCCGCGCATCGGCACGGGCCAGCCGCGCGACGTACGCGGTACGCGCCTCACCTGCCAGTCCGTCCACATTGCCCCCACAGAGCGCCCGCGCACCCTCGGCGGCGGTCATCAGGCACCCCACGGCGATCGCCACATCCACGGCAAACCACTTCGGCGCCCGCGCCAGCACGGCGGCCGCGGCCCCCAGCGCTTCCAGTGACCCTTCCGCCACCCGGGCGGGCACCTCGGCGATCCTCGCCTGCACGACCGCCCACCCGGCGGGATCCTCCTTGCGGCGCGGCCGCGCCGCCGCATAGGCCGCGTACGCTTCGGCGTCCTCCTGCGCCAGGCCGGACAACTGCGTGGCCAGGGCCCTGAGCCGCGCCCGCGGGTCCTCGGAGGGATTTTCCCACGGAGAATATTCCGCCACCATCTTCAACTGCGCCGCCCCCAGGGCGCCGGTCAGCGCCGCCGTCGCCCCGCCCCCGGGGGAGGGCGTCTTCGCCCCCAGGGCCTCCAGCAGGTCGGCCACCGTCCGGGACGCCACCGCGGGGTCGCCCATCAGGCGCTCCGTGAGATCTCGACCGATGACACGGCGCCGGGCGTCAGCGGCGGGGCGAGCTTGGTGACCCGCACGGTCGCCGTCACCACGCGCGGCAGGCGCGCCAGGGCCAGGGCCACCGCATCGGCCAGGAACTCGAGCGTGCGGCGCGGGGGGCCCTCCAGGACACGGCGGGCGGCGGCGAAGGCGGTGCGGTAGTCCACGGTCTCCTCCAGACGATCCCTGAACCGCGCCGGGGCGGGAATGACCAGCGTCAGGTCCACCCGGAAGGAGCCGCCCAGCCGGCGCTCCTCGGGCAGGACGCCATGCCGGCCGCGGAAGGTCAGCCCTTCAAGCCGGACGCGGGCGAATGCGGGCCGGGGCGGGTCAGGCCGCCGGCGAGGCGGCTTTGGCAATTTCGACAACCCGGGCGAAGGCCGCCGGATCGTTCACGGCGAGCTCCGAAAGGGCGCGCCGGTCCAGTTCCGAGTGGGCCGTCTTGAGCGCATGGATCAGTCGCCCGTAGGTCAGCCCGTGCTCACGCGCCGCCGCGTTGATCCGTTCGATCCAGAGCCGGCGGAAGTCCCGCTTCTTCTGGCGCCGGTCGCGCCAGGCGAACACGCCCGCCCGCTGGACGTGCGTGAACGCGGTGGCAAACCGCTTGCTCCGGGCGCCGTAACCACCGCTCGCCCGCTTGAGGACCTTCTTGTGCCATGCGCGGGTGGTCTTGCCGGGTTTGACGCGTGCCATCGGCGGCTACCTCGACCCGTAGGGCAGGTCGCGCGTGGCGTGCGCGGTCTGCACCTTGGTCAGGTATCCCGCGTGATTCATCTGCCGCTTGCGCTTCTCGGACTTCTGGTGGAGGTTGTGGCGGCGGCCGAACTTCTGGGTCTTCAGCTTGCCGCTGGCCGTGAAGCGGAAGCGCTTCATGCAGGCGCGCCGGCTCTTCAACTTGGGCATGGCTCGTTCATCCTTTCGCCACCGGCGCCTTGATCTGCTGTTTCGGCGTGACCGTGACGGACTTGTACTTGGGTTCCGTGACATCGCGATTCTCGATCGTGCCCACGGCGGCGAGGTCGCGCACCGCGTTGTCCAGGATCCGGAGGCCAAGGTCGGTGTGATCCACCTCGCGTCCGCGGAACGTCACGACGAGCTTCACCTTGTCCCCCTTGGTGAGGAACTCCTCGGCGTGGCGCACCTTGACCTGGTAGTCATGCGGCGCGATCTTCACGTGAAACTTGACCTCCTTCAACTTGACGACATGCTGGCGCTTGCGCGCCGCCGCCTCGTGCTTCTGCTGGTTGTACCTGAACTTCCCGAAATCCATCATGCGCGCAACCGGCGGATCGGCCTCGGGGGCCACTTCCACCAGGTCCAGCCGCTCCTCGGAGGCCCGCACAATCGCCTCGTCGAGGGTCAGGATCCCCAACTGCTCGCCCTTGCCGCCCACGACGCGCAATCGCGGCGCCGTGATGTCCCGGTTGATCCGGTAGTGGCGCTCGATGACGGCCATGAACTAGGCGGAGCGCACTTGGGCCCGCCTTGAATCGGTCAGCGGGGCCAGGTGGCGCTCACAGGAACAAGAGTCTCGGTCACTGGCATCGATGGTAACACGGGTCTCCGGACGTCCGCAAATCCCCCCCGTCACCCCATCCGCTCAATCATGGCGCCGGCAAATTCCGAGGTTTTGACCTGACGGGCCCCCTCGGTCTGGCGGGCCAGGTCATAGGTGACGACCTTGTCGCCGATGGTCCGGTCCAGCGCCTTGATCACCAACGCCGCCGCGTCGCCCCAACCCAGGTGCTCCAGCATCATCACGCCCGACAGGATCACCGCCCCGGGATTCACCACGTCCTGGTCGGCGTACTTGGGGGCGGTTCCGTGGGTGGCCTCGAACACCGCGGCGGCATCGCCGATATTGGCCCCCGGGGCCAGCCCCAGGCCGCCCACCTGGGCGGCCGCCGCGTCCGATACATAGTCACCGTTCAGGTTCGGGGTCACGATGAGGTCGAACTCCTCGGGCCGGAGCAGGAGCTGTTGGAAGGTGATGTCGG
>JAHFSL010000237.1 GCA_023265785.1 Candidatus Coatesiibacteriota bacterium
GCTTGCCGCAGGTCGGGCATGGCACATTGACAAAGGTCTCAACCCTGGCCAGCGGCGAGATCGCCCCCGGCGAAAAGTCCACGCCCTGTGGAAGTTCGATGGGCAGGGCGCCGTCCGGCACGGCCACCGGTCCGTGGTCGGGACAGTGAATGATGGGAATCGGCACCCCCCAGTACCGCTGGCGGGAGATGCCCCAGTCGCGCAATTTGTAGTTGATCGTCGGCTCGCCCTGGCCACGGGCCTTGAGATGCGCCGTGATCGCCTTCTTGCCTTCCTGGTTGGGCAGGCCGTCGAAGGTTCCGGAATTCACCTGGACGCCGTCCTCGACGAACGCTTCCTTCATTTCCGACCCGGTCAAGGACTGACCGGCCGGCTGGACCACCACCTTCACCGGAAGCCCGGACCGCTTTGCGAACTCAAAATCGCGCTGGTCGTGCGCGGGGACGCCCATGACAATGCCCGATCCGTACTCCGCAACGACATAGTCCGCAACGAAGAGCGGGACGGCGTCGCCATTAGCCGGGTTGACCGCATACCGGCCCGTGGGCACACCGGTCTTGGGCCGGTCGGCGCCGGTACGCTCGATTTCGGACATCATCTTGGCCGCTTCGATGTACGCGTGGACCCCAGACTCCTCCGGCCGGCCCCTGATGAGGTCCGGCACCAGCGGGTGTTCGGGGGCAATGACCATGAACGTCACCCCGAACAGAGTGTCCGGCCGGGTCGTGAAGACTGGAAGTGGCGTGCCCGTCTCCTTCTCGGTGAACACGACCCTGGCCCCTTCGCTCCGACCGATCCAATTAGCCTGCATGGTCTTGACCCGATCCGGCCACCGGTCAAGTTTGGCGAGATCGGCCAGGAGCCGTTCAGCGTAGGCGGTGATTTTGAGGCACCACTGGTCAATTTCCTTCTTGGTCACCACGGTCTCGCATCGCCAGCACTTCCCATCCTCGACCTGCTCGTTGGCGAGAACGGTCAGACATGACGGGCACCAGTTTTGCCACCCCTTCTTCCGGTACGCGAGACCCTTCTCGAACATCCGAAGGAAGAGCCATTGCGTCCACCGGTAGTAGACAGGATCGCAGGTGGAAACCTCGCGCGACCAGTCGTACACGATGCCCAACGACTGCAATTGGGTCTTCATGGTGGCGATATTGGATTGCGTCCAATCGGTTGGATGAACGCCCCGCTTGATGGCAGCGTTTTCCGCCGGCAGGCCGAAGGCATCCCACCCCATGGGCTGAAGCACATTGAATCCCTGAAGCTTTTTCACGCGGGTGAGGACATCACCAATCACATAATTACGAACGTGCCCCATGTGCAGAGTGCTTCCGGATGGGTACGGAAACATCACCAGGGCATAGAACTTTGGTTTGGGGGAGGCATCATCGGCCCGGAAGGTCCCGTGCTCCTCCCAGTACTTCTGCCAGCGGCGGTCTACCTCACGCCAGGGATGTTCTCCACCCGGTTCGTCCATGGGCTGGCTGGGCGTTGGGGTCCGGGTCAGGCGTCGGCGAAGGAGCCGCACCGGCCGCACGAGCCGGGGTCACCCGAGCACGACGGCCCCTCGGCGGGCGCGGCGTCCCGGCCGCCCGCGACCGCGAACGGGGCGAACAACCGCTTCACCTCTTTCGAGGCGCACTCGGGGCAGACCGGCTCATCGGCGGCGTTCGACTTCAGATAGTCAAACCCCTTCCCGCAGGCGGAACAGCGGCAGGCCAAGATAGGCATGGTCATATTATATGCCACTTCTAAGGCCGTTTCCAGGCGCTATGACCTCTTCGATCTACCGCTTGCCGAATTCTGATTGCGGTAAAATGGGCATGACATGGGAAAGATGGGTGGGCCGTTCGGCAGCGAAAGCGAAAAAGCATTTTCGCTCCTACCACGTACACTCATCGATTCAGTAACCACTTCAACTGCAATTGAGATCGGTTCGCTGCGTGCCAAGCAGATCACGCGCGCTCTACTGGCACCAACGGCGCTTGAACGAGCCTTTTTAAGCCATGTCTTCAAGAACTCCTCTTGGACCTGGACAAAACTTCGCTCCAAATGATTTCTAGCGGTATGTAATCTTTCCCAATTCCTGTCTTAACCGCCCTAAAGTAGCGATTTCTCCCTTTTCCTTGGAGAGATCGATAGACGAGGGGTTCATAGCCACTCTGCGCGGCCATTAGACTTGCCAACCACCGAGCGAGGCGACCATTCCCATCCCTAAACGGATGGATCGCGATAAACTCTGCATGCACAACGGCGAGCGCATGGGCGAGTTGATCTGATCCCATCCTGTTACAGGGTGTCAAGGTCGACAAGATGTCTCTTGAGAACATGTTCATCTGGGTTGGAATCCATCTCGCGGCCGCAAAGGGAAGGCCATTCTTCGAAAAGTTTACGGTTCTGTACTTCCCGGCCCATGGGTAGATCCGCCCAAGCCAGGTCCGATGCATTAACGAAAGGTCATCGGAAGCATACTTATGGGACGAGGTGAACATCCCGAAGGATTCAGTCTGTGCTCTCAGCAAGAGGGCCTGCTCCGCAAGATCCATCCTTTGGACACTGGTAATTCCAAGGAGATTTCTTAACACCTTCCCATTGGAGCCCGGTTCCGACTCTGCCTCGACATTTCCAGCGGTGCGATAGCGTCCGGAAAGGGGAGGCAAATTACTCGTCTGGGTTATTGAATTCGAGTGACCAAATTACTGGCATGAGGCCTGGAAAGGCTGCCAACGCTATGATCCAGCGAGCCCATCCGGGTGAGAAGGCGTGTGCATTCCAGGCCGAAAAGCCGATTACGAACATCATCGCCAACAAGTAGCGCTTAGAAAACCGCATCGAACGACTCCTCTTCATCAATCGCTCTCGGAGCTGTTCCTCCCCGGAAAATCCCATCCCTAGCGTCGGACCTTCCCATGAAGGAGCTTGTATTCCACGCTGTCGGCCAGCGCCTGCCAGGACGCGTCAATGATGTTCTCCGAGACGCCCACGGTGGACCAGGTGTCGGTTCCGTCGGTACTCTCGATCGTCACCCGCACCTTGGCGGCCGTCGCCGCCTGGGGATTGATGACCCGGACCTTGTAATCCACGAGGTGGAGGTTCCGGATGGCGGGATAGAACCGGCCCAGCGCCTTGCGCAGGGCGGAATCGAGGGCATTGACGGGGCCGTCGCCCACGGCCACCGTATGCTCCGTCACCCCGCCCACCCGGACCTTGAGGGTCGCCTCGGACACCGTGGTGCCGTCGGGACGCTTCTCGACCGCGACCCGGAAGTCCACCAGTTCAAAGGGAGCCTTCAGGTTGCGGGTGACCCGGTGGACCAGCAGTTCGAAGGAGGCTTCGGCGCCCTCGTAGTGGTACCCCGCGGCCTCCTTCCGATTGAGCTCGGCCAGGATCCGGCGACCCCGCTCATCGCCCTTGACGAGCTTGAGGCCATAGTCCCCCGCCTTCCACCGGACGGTCGCACCGCCCGACATGTCCGAGACCAGGATCCTCCGCCGGTTCCCCACGGCCCCCGGGGCGATGTGCTCGTAGGCGCGCTCCGCCTTGGCCATCGCGTCGGCATGAACGCCCGCCTTGTGGGCGAAGGCACTGGCGCCCACATACGGGAGTTCGTCGCGCGGCGGCTTGGCCGCCAGTTCCGAGACGAACAGGGACAGGCCGCGCAGGCCGCGCAACTGGGTGTCTGAAACCACGGCCTCGCCGAGCTTCATCTTCAGGTTGGCGATGATCGAGACCAGATTGGCGTTGCCGCACCGCTCCCCGTATCCGTTCACCGTGCCATGCACCATGGTGGCGCCCATCTGAATGGCCGTCAGGCTGTTGGCCACGCCGCACTCGGTGTCGTTATGGACATGGATGCCGAAGGGCTTCGTGAACCGGTCCTTCACATTCCGAACGATTTCCGCCACCTCGAAGGGCAGGAGCCCGCCGTTGGTGTCGCACAGGACGAGCCAGTCGGCGCCTGCCTCCTGCGCGGCCAGCACGGTCGCCAGGGCATAGGCCGGGTTGCGCTTGTACCCGTCGAAGAAGTGCTCGGCGTCGTAGATGACCTCCCGGCCGGTACGCTTCAGCACCCGGACGGATTCGCGCACCATGGCGAGGTTTTCCTCGAGCGAGGTGTGCAGGACCTCGGTGACATGGTAGTCCCAGGACTTGCCGAAGATCGCCACGGACTTCGTCCCGGTGGCCAGCAGGGCCTTGATGGTCTCGTCGGCCATCGTGCTGACCCGCGCCCGGCGGGTGCTCCCAAAGGAGGTCAGCCGGGCGTGCTTGAGCTTGAGGCGCCGGGCCGCACGGAAGAACTCGACATCCTGCGGCCGGGACGGGTGCGGCCACCCACCCTCGATGTAGTGCATGCCGAAGTCATCGAGCTTGCGCGCCAGCGCCAACTTGTCATCCACGGTAAATGTAATTCCCTCCCCCTGCGTGCCGTCACGCAGGGTGGTGTCGTAGAGGGCGACCCCCGACCGGCCGGCTCTAGGCTTTGGCACGGCGGCGACCGCCCACGCGCGCAGCGGCGCGCGGCCGCGAGGCTCCCCGGCGACCGGACATGACGGGCTTACGGCCCCGGGCGCCCCGGCCATTCCCCGGCTCCTCGGGCGCCAGCAGGAAGGGCTTCCCCAATTCCACCTGGTCAACCTCCAGCCGGAACCGGCGATGCAGGGTCCGGACCGCATCAGGCACCTGGGCCTTGGCGATCACTACCGAGATCTTGATCTCGGAGGTGGAGATCATCTGGATATTGATCCCGGCCTGCGCCAGCGCTTCGAACATGGCGGCAGCCACGCCCGAGTGCGAGCGCATGCCGATCCCAATGATGGAGACCTTGCCCACATCCTCATCGGCCTGCACATCCTCGGCCTTCAGGCGCGCGGCGGCACCCCGGACCGTCTCCAGGGTGCGCGCCAGGTCGCCCTGGGAGACCGTGAACGAGATGTTGGTCACCCCCGACTCCGAGACATCCTGGATGATCATGTCGATGTTGAGATCGGCCGCCGCCAGCGCGCGGAAGAGTTCCGCCGCGAT
>JAHFSL010000238.1 GCA_023265785.1 Candidatus Coatesiibacteriota bacterium
CCCCCGGCCTTCCCCAGCCGCTTGATGGTGGACTCCCCCTCGACCAGCGCGACGACGATCTCGCCGTCCCGGGCGGCGTCCGCCTTCGCGCAGACCACCGTGTCGCCATCCAGGATCCCGGCGCCCTCCATCGAGTCCCCCGTCACCGTGAGCGCGAAGAGGTCCCGGCCGCGCCCCCACGCCGCCGGGGCGGTCACATATCCGTCGGGCACCGCCAGCGGCTCGCGCGGGACGCCCGCGGGCGCCCGGCCCAGGAGGGGCACGGGGATGGCCGCGGGGCCGGGAAGCCGGAACTCGCCCTTCCCGGATTCCAGGAACCCCTTGCGCACGAGGACCGTCAGCCGCCGCCAGGTGTCGGAGACCGCCAGCTCCAGGTCGGCGGCCAGCTCCCGCACCCCGGGGGGCCGGCCCAGCCGGCCGGTCAGCCGGCGGAAGCCGTCCAGCACCGCCCGCTGGCGGGGGGTGAGGTCGGGTGAGAACGGCCGGGGTGACATGGGGTTTCCTGCTCCGGCTGGATTATGGGGAACATTCGTTCCCTATGTCAAGCCCACCCCGGCCCCCCGTGACACCAGGTGGGCCAAGGCTACTTGAACCCGGACACCGCCGATTGCAGGCGGTCCATGGCCATGGATTCCGCCAGAATGTCCTCGTCACCCGTCGCGGCGGAGACGCGCAACCGCTGGCCGGACATCACGGCCGACCGCACCGCGGAACGGTGGAATTCAAACCTGAACTTGTACTCCGATCCCTCCGCGGCCTCCTTCTTCAACTGGGATGCCTCGATGACGCCGGCCGCCAGCGACCCGACGGCCGCGCCGACAAAGGTTCCCACCAGCCCGCCGGCCATGCCCGCCCGCAGTCCGCCCCGTTCCACCGAGGCCTGCATGACGGCCTCGCTCGCCGACCGCCGGTGGGCGGAGGCGAAGACCAACCGGTCGGCCTCCACAATGACCATCCCGTCCGCCGCATCCCCGGTCTTCCCGTAGAACCACCCCCCCTTGTTCATCCAGACCCCGTGTACCGTTTCAACGCGCCGGCCCTCCGGAGCGGGGGCGGCCGTCAGGGGGGCGGCCAGGCCGGCTTCCACCTGGACCGCGTAGCCCGTGAATCGCTTCAGCGCCTCCGCGGGTTCGAGCAGGGGCGGGTCCACGAGGAGGGCGGCCACGCCGTCCCGGTAGGCGAATGCCACCCCGTCATCGGTCAGCGCGGAGGTCGCGAGCGCTGCCATGAGCCCGGTGTCATGGATCAACGCCTCGGTCGTGGAGTAGGCATCCGCGTATGCGAGGACCGCGCCCGTGTACGGCCCCCATCCGGCTCCTCCGGGCCACGACCGTATTGACACGAGGGATCGCCACGAGGCGTACCGCTTGTCCAGCGGGCCGCGGACGCCCTCCGTTCCGGCGGCCAATTGCTGGCGGGTGTACCGGTGCACCTGGAGGCGGCCCGGGTCCTGGCGCGCGCTCTTCCACACGAAACCGACCCGTCCGCGGCCGGCCGCGTTGTAGTAGACGAAGACGGGCGACAACGCGTCCGCCCGCGCCGACCACTCGATCTCCGGCGCGGGACTTCCCTCGCCCTCCCGGATGACGCTCATGCCGGTCAGCCCGGCGCGGCCGGCCTTCAGTGTCCCGTTGCGGCGCAGGACAGCGCTCAACGCGCGCTGAATCCGGTCGGCCTTTCCCCGACGCGCCCGGACCGTGAAGGCCAGCCCGGCGGCGATCGCGATGGCCAGGGCAAGGACGCCAGCCAGCACCATGCCGCGATCATAGCCGAAGTGCGCCCCGGAGTATCCTAGGGGCATGCCATCCGGCACCGGCGGCGGTCAATTCGTCATTTTCAAGATGGATGACCTGGCGGCCCACGGGTGGCGGGAGTGGAAGATCCTGGCGGACATCGTGAAGGCCGAGCAGATCAAGGCCGACTTCGGGATCTTCGCCGCCTCCCTGCTGGAGGGTGACGCCGCCTACGACGCGTGGATTGCGGAGATCGCGCGCGACGATCGGTTTGAGCTCTGGCACCACGGGTTCACGGGCAACGGTCCAAACGGCGAGCCCGGAAAGGAGTACCAGGGAACCCCCTATGCATTCCAGAAGGCGTCCTTCGACCGGGCGCGCGAAGCCCTCCTCATCCGGTGCGACCATATCGTGCGGACCTACTCCGAGCACTGGCACGGCGGCGACGCCACCACGGCCCGCGTATTCTCCGAGGATCCCCACTTTCGCGTCTGGATGGCGTGGGCCTGGGCGCACCGGGAGGACCGCATCCGGACCGTCCCCGCTGACCGGCGGATCCTGGACGCGATGCCCGTGGGCATGGAGTGCGCCGATCCGGCGAACTGGACCCCCGGCTATGTGAACTTCAGCGAGTTTGAAAAGGAATATGCCGGGCATGAAAACGATCCATATCTGGTCCTCCAGGGCCATCCGTGGTCCTGGACCGAAACCTCCACCAAGCCGGACCGGACCGGCGCGGTGCTCGACCGCTGGGACGAATTCCGGAAGATCATCGCCTTCCTGAAGTCCCGCGCTGCCCGGTTCGTCAACGCCTACGAGTACTGCCGGATTATCCGGGGGTACGCGGCCGACACAACACCACCGGCGGCGCCAACCGGGCTGACCGTCACCCGATCGGGGCCGGCCTCCGTCTCGCTGGTCTGGACCCCGCCAGCCGCGCCGGCTTCCGGGCTGGACTGCTACAAGGTTTACCGGGACGGCCGCCCCGTGGCGCTCTCGACCGGGCCGGCCTGGACGGGTACAATCCCGGCCATGGTCGCCAGGACCTCCTTCCAGGTTGTCGCGGTCAGTCGGGCCGAGTTGGTGTCGCCGAGGAGCCTCACGGCCTCCCTCCGTGAGTAATCCCGTCATCGGCGCGGCGATGCTGGTGAGCGTCGCCATCCTGGACCGCGACCACCTCGCGGTCATCTATCGCGAGGGCGAGGTGAAGTTCAAGGATGACGGCGCCGGTGCGTCCGCATTCGGCGGTCACAACTCGGCGCCGGAGGACAACTGGGTTGAGCGATTCGGAACGCTGGACACCGTGGCGGCCCAGGTTCCCGGGAATTGGACCCTGACATCGGCCGAGGATCCGTCTTACGGCCCGGGAGGCCATGCACCCGTGAAGGTCTTCCGCAAGTCCAAGATCAACGGCATGGCCCAGACAATCTGGGACAAGACGGCAAACGACTGGCACTACGAAACCACGCTGGACCACACGCTGTACCTGAAACTCCCCTCGCCCCTTCAGGAAGGCAAACGGTACCGGCTCGCGATCGCCGTCAGCGTTGACGCCAGGCAGCCGTCCCGGGATTTCGTCTTTGATAGCCTGACCACGAAGTCTGAGGCCCTGCATGTCAATCTCGTCGGGTACCCCTCCGGCGCCACCGTGCACGCGGCCGACCTTTACGCCTGGCTTGGCGATGGTGGGGCCCGCGACTACGCGGCGTTCGCCGGCGCCGACGTCCTGCTCTGTGAGAGCCCTTCCGGAGCCGCGGTCAAAGCCGGGACGGTGAAGTTCTGGAAGCCACGCGGCGAGGACCTTGGTCACTATGACCTCACCGGATCGGATGTCTGGACCACGGATTTCGGCCCCGCGCCGAAACCGGGCACCTACCGCATCGCCATCCGGGGGATCGGATGCAGTCCGGACTTCCATCTGGGCGCCGGCATCTACGAACAGCCGTTCAAGGTAGCGGTCCGGGGCTTTTATTACATGAGGATCGGCGAGGCCGAACGGCCCGATATCCGGCCGGTGCCCCGTCAGCCGCGGTTCATCCCGCACGAGGATCCGCCGGAATGCCGGGTCATGATGACCACGATGACGCCGTACCACCCCGAGTGGAAGACTTTCTCGCGCGGCGATACCTGGGATGTGCCCAACGACTGGGCGCGGTTCCAGAAGCCCGGCGCCCCCGAGAACCGGCTGGCCCGGGGCGGCCACTCCGATGCGCTGGACTGGGACCGGCACCTCGGCCATGTCTCGATCATCTACGACATGCTTTACCCGTTCGTCCTGACCGGCGGTGCCCTGCGGGACGATAATACGGGGATCGCCGAGAGCGGGAACGGAATCCCCGACCTCCTCGACGAGGCCCGCAACGAAGTGGACTTCTGGCTCTCCCTGCGGGATGGCAAGGGCTACGGCCACGGACTGACCAACCCGAACCAGCAGAACATCCTGTACCAGGCGGGCACGACCGCCATCGCCGCCTGGGCCAACGCGGCGAACTGCGCGATGCTGGCCGACTGTTTCCGGCTGGCCGGGCAGGACGCCCTCAAGCAGGAGTACCTGGCCCATGCGGTCACGGCCTACGCGTACGCCGGCGGGCTGGCCGACCCCCAGCTTGCCGCCACCCAGAATGTGGGCAACTCGACCATGCGCGGCGCGGACTTCAAGATGACGGCCGCCGCCTACCTCTTCAATCTGACCGGCAAGTCCGAATATGAGGACGCCGTCCACGCCCTGAGTCTGGCCGTGACAGACACCGCGGATGTCGCGGGCAAGGAGACGGACCAGATCTGGGCCACCGCCGGCTACCTGCTCTCGCCCCATCCGGGCCGGTACCCGGACCTGCGCGACCGGATGAAGAAAGGCATTCTGTCCAACGCCGAGAGCATGGAATCCTCGCTCTCCGCCCAACGCCCTTCCCGCCGGTCCTGCACCGAGGCGTCCGGCTACTTCCATACCTCGCAGGATGTCCACCGGGCCATGCTGGCCCACCGGCTGACCGACGACCCGGCGGCGAAGCAACTCCTGCTCAATGCGCTCCTGCTGGAAGCTGACTGGGGGCTGGGCCGCAATCCCCTCAACATGATTCAGATGACCACGGCCACCACGCCGCTGGCCTCCCGGCGCAGTGTCCAGAACGCCTATACTTCGGGCCGGAACGACGGAACCCCCGGTATGCATCCCGGCCATACGCCCTACTTCAATATGGACGACTGGGGCGGCGCGCACGGGCTGATCATGGCCCGACCGCGGTGGATGGCGGCACGCGGCTACCCGGTATTCGAAAAGTGGCCA
>JAHFSL010000239.1 GCA_023265785.1 Candidatus Coatesiibacteriota bacterium
CACCGCCGGGCCCCGCCGCCTCCTGTTGGCCTACCGGCTGGATGACCCTGCCGCCGGGTGGCGACTGCGGGCCGCTGCCCTCGAAGCGCGCCGCCGCTATGCGGTGACGGACGCGGGCGACGGCACCGGGCTGGGCGTGTTCACCGGCGCCACCCTGATGCGCCGGGGGCTGGCGATCCGCCAGCCCCGCCGGTTCACCGCCCGGGTCCTCGAACTCACCCCCGCCTGACCCCCTTTTCGGGTCAGTCCGTGCGGAGCACGCCTCCCCCGGCGCCGGCGAACCGGCCGCCGCCATCCACATAGGCCTGCACCGCATGCCGCAACCGGTCCCCCCGGGGTGCGTGCGACAGGTCGGGACGCTTGGCCCCGAAGATCCGCTCCATCACCTGCCCCTCGTTGCCCGGCACGGGGAACAGGTGGAACAGCGCCTGGAACTGCACGATGTTGGCCGTGGGCGGCAGGAGCTGTTGGAACACGGGGTCGAGGAGCCAGGCCCAGCAGGAGAATCCCTTGAAGGCATGCTCGGGACAGTGGCGGGGAAAGAACGCGCGGGCCCGCGCGACGGACGCCCGGCAGGCCTCCGACGTCAGCGGCTCTCCCGCCGGGATGTGGAGATCGAGGATGGGATCGCCCGGCGCGAGGATCTCCTCCCATGCGGCCACCGACAGGGTGACCACCTCGCGGGCCGCGGCACCGGCCGGAGTCACGGGGTGACCGCGCACGCTCCCGCCCTCCCGCGCCAGCCGGGCCGTCCAGATCCCCGGCTCGTCCGTCTCCCCCCGCCGCCAGTACGCGCGCCCGCCGGCATCGTAGACCTGCCCGTCCGGGCACAGGAGGGTCACCGCCCCGTCCCCGCGACGGCGGAACACATGGGCAAATTTCGGAAACTCGCCGGGCATGGCCTGGAGCCGGCCCAGCCGGAAAAGCGTCCCGTCGAAGTGGTGCATCAGCCAGCCCAGGTCGGCCAACCCCCAGGTGCCATGGTTCGCCCGGTACACCGTCGCCCACAGCCGGATGTCCGAGAGCGTCTCAATCCGAACCTCCTCGGGTATTCCCCGCCGGTCCCAACCGGCGCGCAGGGACGGCAGGCCGGTGAGCAGGGCAAGGAACGGCAGCATCCCCGCGTCCTCCCCCAGGTCCGACCGGATCCAGTCCCCGCGGGGGCTCCGGCCATCCCCCCCGAACAGCCGCTGGTGCCCGTCCCGGAGCAGGGCGGTCAGCGCGGGCGATGACCGGAACCGGGTCGCCGCGGCCCGGACGGCGGCGGCCAGGTCGGGCGGCCAATCCAGCCACGCCGCCGTCGCGGCAAGCGGGGCGTCCGCCACCGGCTCGCGCCAGGCCTCCTCCCCGGCCACCGCCCCCCCCTACAGGCCGAGAGCGGCGCTCAGGGACGCCGGGGGTTGGTAGTGAAGGCCCCGCATCCCCAGCGCGCCCGCCGCCTCGACATTGGCCCGGCTGTCGTCAATAAAGGTGCAGTCCGCCGCGGCCAGCCCGTGGCGCTCCAGGAGGAGGCGGTAGATCCGGGGGTCCGGCTTGGCCAGCTTTACCTCGCTGGACACCACGATGTCCCGGAACCGGGCCAGGAACGGGAACCGCGCCCGCGCCACGCCGAACTTGTCCGTGGGCCAATTCGTCAGCGCGTACAGGGGGGTGCCGTCCGCGTGGAGGACCTCGAGCACGGCGACATTCTCCGCGATGGCCGGCCCCAGCATCTCGCCCCACCGGTCGTGATAGGCGCGGATCAGCGCTTCCTCCCCGGGAAACCGCGCGACCCGCTCCGCGATCGCCTCCTCCCATTCCCGCCCCAGGTCCTGCGCGTAGTTCCACGGGGCCGTACACACCTCCGCGAGGAACCGTTCCACCGCCGCCTCATCGGGGAGGAGCTTGCGAAACAGAAACCGCGGGTCCCACGGGATCAGGACATTCCCCAGGTCGAAGATCACCGCCTGCGCCATGGCCCCAGTCTATTGGATAATCGATGCCGGTGAGCACCGCCGCCCCGCCCATGGTCCCCGTTCCCCCGATGATCCGGTGGTACCGCATCCCGGTGGACCGGGAGGTCCTGCGCCACCTGCACGAGCGGAGCGACCTGCTCGCCTTTCTCCAGACCGGCGGGTACCTGGGGCTCCTCGCCGGGACGGGGACGCTGGCGATCCTTTCCGCCACCCGCGAACCGTGGTGGGTCACTGTCACCCTCACCTTCGTGCACGGGATGTTCTTCAGCTTCATGATCAACGCGTTTCATGAACTGGTCCACGACTCGGTGTTCCGCACCCGGGCGCTGAACCGGTTCTTCCTCAAGATCGTCAGCTTCCTTGGCTGGCAAAACCCCTATTGGTTTTGGGCCAGCCACACCGACCACCACCGGTACACGCTTCACCCCCCGGCTGATCTTGAGGTCGTCCTGCCGGTCAAGTACACGCTGAAGGATTTCCTCGCCTGGGGCTTCATCGGCGTGCCCGGAATCCTGTGGGCCCTCAAGGGCACCGTGCGGCTGGCCCGCGGCCGGCTGGAAGGCGAGTGGGAGAACGCGCTGTTTCCCCCGCACAAGGTCGAAGCGCGCCGGCGGCTCTTCCGGTGGGCCTGGATCCTGCTGGTCGGCCACGGGCTGATCGTGGCGGTGAGCCTGGTAATGCACTGGTGGATGCTCCCCGTCGTCGTGACCTTCGCCAACTTCTACGGCGGCTGGCTCTTCTACCTGCACAATAATACCCAGCATGTGGGGCTGGTCGACAATGTCCCGGACTTCCGCCTCTGCTGTCGGACCATCCTCCTCAACCCGTTCTTCCAGTTCCTGTACTGGCACATGAACTACCACACCGAGCACCATATGTACGCCTCGGTCCCCTGCTATCGGCTGGGCGCCCTGCACCGCGCCATCCGCCACGAGATGCCCGAGTGCCCGCGCGGCCTCATCGCCACCTGGCGGCAGATCATCGGCATCCTCCGCCGGCAGAAGACCGATCCCTCCTACCAGTACCGCCCCGCCCTCCCCACTCCGGCGCGATGATGCCAGCAAGCAGCACAATCCTGCTGGCGCTCGCCCTGCCGGCCCTCGCCGCGGCGGCTCCGACCCTGCCGGAAGCCCAGGCACGCGTGACGGTGGAGGCGGACCAGCCACTGCGCACCATGGACCGCCACCGCCTCTTGGGGACCAACATCGCCCTCTGGAACGAGGCCCGCACCTACGCCGATCCCGTGATCCGCCGGTGGATCCGCGACCTGGACGTCCCGCTCATCCGGATCCCGGGCGGCTCCTGGGGCGACATCACCTTCTGGAACGGCGCCGGGCCCCGGCGCCCCGATGGGACGGTGGATTCCGCCCGCACCGGCCCCGACGGCTACCCGGCCATTGACTACACCCGGTACGCCCCCGCGATCATCACCGAGAATGACGGGACGATCCGCAAGGGCGGCTGGCACGGCCATGTGGACGTCAGGACCCTGCACGAATGGGTCCGGGACGAGGGCGCCCGGGCCGTCGTCATTGTGAACGGCGGCACCGGCCGACCGGTGGATGCCGCCGAGTGGGTCCGGTGGTCGCGGTCCATGGGGTGGGCCGTCGAATACTGGGAAGTGGGCAACGAGCTGGATGGCGGCTGGGAGGCCGGCCATGTCAAGCCCGACGGGAAGGAATTGACCGCTGCCGAGTATTCCGCCCGCTACGCCGCCTTTGTGGCCGCCATGAAAGCCGTGGATGCCACCATCAAGGTGGGACCCGCCGCCGTCGGTTTCGGCCCGGGGTCCTTCGGCGAGGCGGTTCTCCGCGACCACGCCGACCTCATTGATTTCTTCCCCGTGCACACCTATCCCGTCCTGGGAAGCGACCCGGTGGAGACGGCCTTCGCCAAGCTGGCCACCCTGGGCGCGCAGGTGGCGGAGTTGCGCGCCGTCATCCGGCGGGTCGCGCCTGCCCGGGCGGACACCCTGCCCGTCACCTACACGGAGTGGAACGGCGCGACCCACGTTGGCGCCCACGACCTCACCCCCGCCCTCTGGTCCGCGCTGTGGATCGGCGAGCTCTTCCGTGCCGGCGTTGAGAGCGCCAACGAGTGGGACGCAATGAACGGGGAGGACGGGTATGGTCTGGTCACCACGGCTGATCCCCCGGCGCGCAAGGCCCAGTACTGGGCCTTCTGGCTGTGGGCCAACCGGATGGGCGACACGCTCCTGACGGCCACCCGCACCGGCGATGACGCGGTGTCCGTGGTGGCGACCCGTAGTCGCGGCGAAGTCCAGGTCATGCTCGTGAACCGGGACCGCGATCGGCCCGCCCGGGTCAGGGTCCGGGTCAAGGGTTTCTCTCCCGCCGCCCGCGGCCGGCTCACCACGCTCTCCGCGCGCGAGTACCTGTGGGACACGGCGGCGAAAAGGCCGCGCTGGAGCTCCCTGCCCACCCCCAGTTCAATGATGATCGGGCCGGGCTTTGATGTCACCGTTCCACCGGATGCCATCGTGGTGGCCTCCCTCCCCGCCCGCGGCACGGCGCTGGCGCCCCGGCCGCCCGTCACCCGGGAGCCCGGCGCGCCCGTGTTGTCCTTTCTCCTGCCGCCCGAGTCGTATGCCGAGGGCCGGATCGAGGGCTGGCTGGTGGCCACCCGGCCGGATGGGAACCCCTGGGCCGACCCGCTGGGAGACGCCACGCTCTCTACCGAGGGACCCGCCCGCCTGCTGGCCGGCTCCGTCCGGCTGGCCGAAGCCGCCGGCCGATTTTCCTTCACCGCCACGGTGGCCGGAACGGCCACCATGCGGGCGACCCTCGGCCCGATCACGGCGTCCGCCACCCTCCTGATCAGGTCAGCCGTCCCCCGACCCGTGGTGCTCTGGGAATTTGAATCGCCGGTACTGGACAATGCCAAATATAATTCCAATTGGACGCTCTCGACCGATGCCACCGTCCGGCCCAACCAGTCCGTCGCCCGGGTGGAATTTGGCGGGCTCTCGCCCGAGGGACGAAATCGTCAAACGGTCCTCAAGATTTATGACTTCCCACCCCGGGAGAAGCTGGACCGCGG
>JAHFSL010000240.1 GCA_023265785.1 Candidatus Coatesiibacteriota bacterium
ACGGGCCGGGAACTCGCGGCGCGGCAGGCCGTCAAGATCGGGCTGGTGGATGAGACGGCGCCCGGGGCGATCCTGCACCAGGCGGCCGTGACCTTCCTGGCCCGGGCGCTCAAGGACGGCGGCGCCCGGGTGCGCGCGAAACGGAACAGCGTGCGCGGGCTTGTTGGCCGGCTTCTGATTGATGGCAATCCGTTGGTCCGCCCACTGGTGTGCGCGTACGCCCGGCGGTCGGCCGACGCCAAGACCCATGGTGCCTATCCCGCGCCCCTGCGCGCGGCCCGGGTGCTGGGCCAGCGGGGCGGCGGGTCGCGCGCGGCCGCGTTTGACCGGGAGGCCGCGGCGCTGGGCGACCTGCTGGCCACCCCCGAGGCCCGGAGCCTGCTGGGGCTCTTCTTCCTCACCCAGGAAGCCAAGGCGGCGGGGCCGGCCACTCGCGCGCGCGCGGTGCGCGCCGCGGCCGTGGTCGGTGGGGGGCTGATGGGCTCCGGGATCGCGACTGTCTTTGCCAACCGGACCATCCCGGTCCGGATCAAGGATGTCGGGGTGGCGGAGATGGCGAAGAGCGTCAAGAACGCCGCGGACCATTTCCGCGAGCAGGCGAAGCGCCGCCGGCTCACGCCGCTGGCGGCCCGCGATCGGATGGATTGCGTGTCGGGCGGGACGGGGTGGGAGGGGTTCGGGACGGCCGACCTGATCGTTGAGGCCGTTCCCGAGATCCTCGACCTCAAGCGGAAGGTCTTCGCCGAGCTGGAGGGCGTCACCCGGCCGGACACGATCCTGGCCTCCAACACCTCGACCCTGCCCATCGGGTCCATCGCCGCGGGACTCAAGCACCCGGAGCGGGTCGCGGGGATGCACTTCTTCTTTCCCGCCATGCGGATGCCGCTGGTCGAGGTCATCCCGCACGCGGGGACGGACCCGGCGGTGACCGCCACAATCCTCCAGGCGGCGCGGCGGTGCGGCAAGACGGCCATCCTGGTCAAGGACGCGCCGGGCTTCCTCGTCAATCGGATCCTCCTGCCCTACATGGCCGAGGCCGACTTCCTGCTGATGGAAGGGAATACCGTGGCCGCCGTGGACGGGGCCGCCCTGGCGTATGGGATGCCGATGGGACCCGTCCGGCTGGCCGGCGAGGTCGGGTTGGCGGTCGCGCACAAGGCCGGGACGGTGATCTTCGAGGCCTTCAAGGACCGGCTGGAGATGCCCTCGCTGGAGGGAGCCATGGTCCAGGCGCCGGCCCTCTTCACCGTCCGGGGCCGGGAAAAGGTTCCCAATGCGCCGGCCATCGAGGCGCTGGCCCGGGCGCAGGGCCGGACGGCGCGACAGGCCGACCGGGAGGAGATCGCGGACCGGCTCATGCTCTCCATGGTGAACGAGGCGGCGTGGTGCCTGGCCGACGGCATCGTGGACGGGCCCGGATTGCTGGACCTCGCGCTCATCCTCGGCATTGGGTTTCCCCCGTTCCGGGGTGGACTCCTGCGGGATGCCGACCGTCGGGGCGTGGCCGCCATTGCCGGCCGGCTCGGGGAGTTGGCGGGCCGGTGTGGCCGCCGGTTCGCCCCGGCCCCGTTCCTCGCCGCCCTCGCCGGGTCCGGCGGCCGGTTCTTTCCCAACTGACCCGGCCGCGCTAGGATTTCAGCGGGAACCGGATGACCACCACCACGATCGCCGCCACGCAGAACGGCCTCCGCCCCGGCATCGGGCTGGCCTTCGGCGGCGGGGTGGTCTACTCCATGGCCGGAATCGGGGTGGCTCGCGTGCTCGAGGAAGCCCACATCCCGATCGCGGCCATCTCCGGGACCAGCGGCGGGGCCTTGGTGGGCGCCGCCGTGGCGGCCGGCCTGCGCGGGTGGGAACTCCTGCAGGCTGCCGAGGAGATGGATTGGAAGGATATCGTCCGGTTTGCGCCCGGGCGGATGGGCCTGCTCGATGGCGAGCGTATGGTGAAATTCGTGGAGCGCATTACCGGCTGTCGGACCTTCGAGGACCTGAAAATCCCGCTGACCGCCGTGGCGACCGACATCCTGCGTGGCCGGGAGATCCGGTTCACCTCGGGTCCGCTGGGGATGGCGGTGCAGGCGTCCTGCGCGATTCCCGGGCTGTTCCAGCCGGTGAAGTGGGAGGACCTCCTGCTGGTGGACGGTGGGGTCTCCGACAACCTGCCGGTGGCGGCGGTCCGCGACCACCGGCCGGCCCTCACGGTCGCCGTGGATGTCCTGACGCTCTCCGACACCTACCAGGGGCGCCTGCGCACCGGCGCGCATGTGGTGCTCAAGGCCTATCACACGATGGTCCGGCGGAACGTGGATGCGGAGGAGCGGCTCGCGGACTTCATCGTCATGCCCAACGTCTCCGGTCTCTCAGTCCTCAACTTCGGGGACACCGCCGAGCTGATCCAGCGGGGGGAGGAGGCCACCCGGCCGTTTATTCCGCGCCTGCGCGCCATGCTCGACAGCCGGCTGGCCGGCGCCGACTCGCTGTCCTGCCCCCTCTAGCCTAGAACTTCCTCCCGGCGGCGAGGCCGGCGAAGAAGCCGGTCAGCCCCAGAAGGTGCTGGAGGGAGATGTTGCCGGCCGCCAGCCACCACTGGCCGGTGCGCATCAGTTCCGCCGACTCGAAGATGTAACTCGACCAGGTCGTGAATGCGCCCATGAATCCCGTCAGGACCACCAGCCGGATGTGGGGGGGCACCAGCAGGCGCTCCTCCGACAACGACCAGACGAGCCCGAAGAGAAAACAGCCGAGGGCATTGACGGCGAGGGTGCCCCAGGGGAACAGCGTCGGCTGGAGGGTGTGGACGAACCCCTGGAGTCCCCACCGGGCCAGCGTCCCCGCCGCGCCCGCCGCCGCCAGCCAAAGGACGGTGGTCATCTCGACCCCGCCGCCACGCGCTGTTTCTGGCTCCACTGGAAGAGTTCAAAATTACCGGGATACACGGTCACCCGGCCATGGTCCACATGGATGGTCTGCTGGGCCAGCGCGTTAATGAAGTGCAGGTCATGGCTGATGAAGGCGAGCGTCCCCTCAAACCGCTCCAGCGCGGCCACCAGCGCGTCCACACTGCTCATGTCCAGGTGGGTGGTCGGCTCGTCGAGCAGGAGGAAGTTGGGCGGGTCGAGCAGGATCTTGACCAGGGAGAGCCGGCTCTTTTCGCCGCCACTCAACACCTTCACCTTCTTGAACACGGAATCACCGGAGAAGAGGAAAGAACCCAGGACACTGCGCACCAGCAGGTCGGGGTGACTTCGATTGCTCCGGGACGCCTCCTCGAGGACGGTCCGCTCCGGGTCCATGGTCTCGGCCCGATGTTGGGCGTGGTAGCCAACGACGACATTGTGGCCCAGTTTCCGCTCCCCGGCTTCGAACGGCAGGACCCCCGCCATGATCTTGAGGAGGGTGGACTTGCCCGCCCCGTTGGGCCCCACCAGCGCCATCTTCCAGCCCCGCGGCACAGCGAGCGACAGGCTCTTGTATACGACATGCTTGCCATAGGCCTTGTGGATGTCGGTCAGGAAGATGGCCTCCTTGCCGCACGGCGGGGGCTGGGGCAATTGGATCGCCATCTTGCGGGCCTCGGGCGGCAGTTCGATGCGCTCGACCTTGTCCAGCCGCTTCATCATGCTCTGGGCGCGCTTGGCGGTGGAGAGCCGGGCCCGGTTGCGATCGATGAATTCCTTCATCGCCCGGATTTCGCCCTGCTGGGTACGGTGGGCGGACTCCAGCCGGGACTGCTCGGCCGCCCGCTCGGCCACGAAGGACTCGTAATCACCGGGATAGGCCTTGAGGGTGTGGTCCTGCACGCTGACCACCGTGCTGCACACGGCATTGATGAATGCGCGGTCATGGGAGATGACCAGGATCGCGCCGGGATAGCGCTGGAGGTATTCCTGGAACCACAGGAGGGACCACAGGTCGAGGTGGTTGGTCGGCTCGTCAAGCAGGAGGAGGTCCGGCTCCTCCACCAGCAGGCGGGCCATGGCCACCCGCATCGCCCAGCCCCCGCTCAATTCCTTGAGGGGCCGGGTGAAGTCGGCGATCTTGAACCCCAGCCCCATGAGGACTGCCTTGGCCTTGGCCTCGGTCCGGCCGTCCTCCGCGTCCAGCCCCAGCAGGGCCTCCTGGAGGACGGGCCGGTCGGTCACCGGCGCGTTTTCCTGCGGCAGGTACCCCACCACCAGCCCGTGCCGCATGTCCACATTCCCGGCATCCGGCTCCATCTCGCCCAGGATCAGCCGGAAGAGCGTGGACTTGCCCGCGCCGTTGGGTCCCACCAGCGCGAACCGGTCGCCCTGGTTGACCCGCAGGCTGGCATCCTCGAACAGCGTCTGACTTCCAAATGAGAGGTTGAGGTTCCTGATCGAAATCATGGGCTTTCCATCTTGCCATGTCCGCCGAGACCCCGTGGTAGCATGGGGACAAGGCTGACAGGCAGCCGCCGGTCCACGGAAAGGGGAGAACCCCGCCAGCGCAGCACGTCACACAATCGAATCCAAGGCTGAACCGCCTTTCGCACGGCTTCGTGGACGGCCGGGCACACTCGAAAGGGGGTTCCCATGATCGTCAAGAAGGATTTACCCGCCCGTCCCGACCTGGGACATCTGAAACGCCAGGCCGACGACCTCCGCGAAGCCTTTGCCCGGGGTGACCCGGACGCCCGCCAGCGGGTGCAGTCCGTTGCACCCCTCCGGCACCTCGCCGCCACCCTGGTCGGGCTGTCCGTCAGCCAGGCCCAGCTGGTGATCGCGCGCGAGTACGGATTCACGAACTGGCCGGAACTCAAGGCCAAGGTTGAACCACGCGTCGAACCCATGTCCACCCCAAGGGAGGAATCCATGAACACGCAGGCGCCGGAAGCCAACGGTCTGGTCGTAACGGGACATCATGAGCAGTATCTGCCGCTGGGCGGGGACATCGTCGTGGAGGCGGGCGGCGCCCTCGAGCTGTTCGGCCCGCTGGGTGGTACCGTGACGGTCCGGCCGGGCGGATCGGCGGAACTCTTCGGA
>JAHFSL010000241.1 GCA_023265785.1 Candidatus Coatesiibacteriota bacterium
CCGCCCAGCCTGCGGGCTAGCGCCTGCGCCCGGTCCAGGTGCTTTTCCCCGGCCACTAGCAGGCGCGGCGCGCCCCCCTCGACCAGCGCCTCGGCGACGAGTTCACTGGTCTCGCCGGTCCCCAGCAGGAGGACGGTCCGGCCGGCCAGGTCACCCACGATCCGGTCGGCCAGGTTCACCGCCACGGAGGCCACGGAGGCGGGCAGGCGGCCGATCTCGGTCTCCGCGCGGACCCGCTTGCCGGCGGCGACCGCCCGGTTGAAGAGCCCATTCAGGATGGCGGCGGTGGCGCCCGCGGCGCGGGCGGCCTCGTGCGCGTCCTTGACCTGCGCGAGGATCTGGGGCTCGCCGACCACCTGCGAATCAAGTCCGCCGGCCACCGCCATCAGGTGGGCGATGACCGCCTGCTCCTCGTGCCGGAACATCGCCTTCTGCCAGCCCGTCGCCGGAAGCCGACGCGCGCGCTTCAGCCAGCCGGTCACCGCGACGGCGGCGCTGGGTGCCGACCCGCAGGCCAGGTACACCTCGACGCGGTTGCAGGTGGAGAGCAGGACGGCCTCGGTGACCCCGGGCAGGCGCGCCAGCGCGGTCAGCGCCGGGCCCACCTCGTCCTTGCCGAACGCCAGCCGCTCGCGCACCGCCAGCGGCGCGGTCCGGTGCGTCAATCCCATGCACAGCAGGGCCACCGCGGAAGCGCTCCTAGGCGGCCTTGACCGGAACGTGCCCCAACCCGGCGAAGGTGAACAGGGCCAGGAGGAAGCCTGCGATCAGGAGCCACGCCGTCCGGCGGCCGCGCCAGCCGAATCCGGACCGCAGGAGGAAGGCGACAGCATAGATGGCGCCGCTCACCAGGGTCGCCACGGCCTTCGGCTCGCCCGTCCACCAGACATGTGCCGTCTGCTGTTCGAAGAGCACGCCGGTCAGGATGCCCGCCGCCAGCGCCGCCAGCCCCGCCAGGGCCACGCCGGCGCCCAGCCGGTCCAGGACATCCAGGGACGGCAGGACGAAGGTGACGGCCTGGGGCTTGCGTGATTTTAATTCCGCTTCCCGCACCAGGTACGCGATGGCCACCCCGAAGGCCGCCGCAAACCCGGCAAACCCGAGATAGGACGTGATGACATGCAGGGGAAACAGCGCGCCGCGCAGGGCCTCGGGCGGGGGACCGGGCAGGGGGGCAAAGGCGGCAATGCCCGTGGCCAGCAGGGCGAACGGCAGGACGAACGCCCCCAGGATGTGGAGGGCGTGGCGGGCGGCCAGCCCGAGCATGACCGCCACGGTGAGGAGGGCCAGCAGGGAAAATGACCCGCGAGTGCTCATGACCACCATGGCGTGGGTGGCGGCGCAGTCCAGCCCGTAGGAGACAAAATGGATGGCCAGCCCCGCGCCCGCCACGGCGAGACCGGCCGCGCCCAGCACGGGCCGGCGGGTGGCCAGGAGCGCCAGGAACGCCGCGGTCGCCGCGGCGTAGGCGGCCAGCGCGACGGTCAGGAGCGCGGTCGCCACATCCCCACCCCCATGACGGCGGCCTGCGATACGCAGAACGCCGTCAGCCACCAGAACGCCTGCTCCATGAAGCCGTAGGAGTGCAGGCCGATCCCCAGCATGTTGACGCCGAACCAGGAGAGCGCCGTCACGATATTGCCCGCCACGGCCATGACCAGCAGGCCCCGGTCGCCCCCCAGCCGCCCCGCCCGGACATGCAGGATGATCGCGTTCCACAGCACGATCAGGAGCGCCCCGTTCTCCTTGGGGTCCCAGCCCCAGAACCGGCCCCAGGACTGGTCGGCCCAGATGCCGCCGAGCACGGTGCCGGTGAAGGAAAAGAAGAGTGCGAAGCACACGACCCCGTAGGCCATCCGGGCCAGCGAGGCTTCCTCCGCGGCATCCGCCCGGCCCCACACGGCCCGGCCTACGGCCCAAATACCGATCGCCCCGGCGAGGAAGGTGGACGCATACCCGACCGTGACCGCGACGACATGGGTCGCCAGCCAGAAATTCGAGTCGAGGACCGCCCGCATCATTTCCATGGAGTCCCCGGTCAGCGCGAGGTGGTGGGCGATGATAAGCGTCACGAATCCGATGGCGCCCGCGGCGATCGTGGCCACCCCGGTCCGCGCCCGCCACTCCAGCCACAACCCGAGCCCGACGGCCACCCAGCCCACGAAGACGGCCGACGAATAGAGGTTGGTGACGGGGGGACGCCCCTGCAGGACGATCCGTGACCCCAACCCGGCGGTATGCACCAGCCACCCCAGCGCCAGCAGGCGGAAGGCGGTGGACCGGAGGGTGTCGGGCCAGGCCAGGTAGGCCGTAAAGGCGCAGACGAGCGCCAGCAGGTACCAGGCCATGCCCTGGGCGAACGGCGCCACGCGGTTGAAGAGCTCCTCGTCGCGCGCCATCCGCAGGGCGTGCGGCCGGTGGTCGGCCAGCCAGCGGGTCAGTTCAGCCGCCCGGGCATTGAACGTGGCCGCATCGCCCGCCTTCCAGGCCGCCAGCAGGTCGGCGTACACGGCCACGGACGGATGCGGCACCCCGGTGTGCAGGCCCTCCAGCAGGCCCTCCCCCGGCGAGGACCAGCCGTCATCGGACTCGCCGTCGCGGGGCGGCAGGGGCCGGAACTCCGCCATCTGCGCCATGGCCTGGTACCGCTTGAAGAAGGGCGCGATGGCGGCGAGCGCCTTGCGGTCCAGCCCTGCTGAGGACAGGTGCGCCTTCACCCCGTGGGCGATGCCCGGCAGGCGCTTCGTGTAGTCCGCGATCTCCGCGGGGAACCCCTCGCCCGCCGCCGGCTGGAAGGTGTTTTCCAGCCGCTGGCAGAGCAGGATCCGGTCGCGCAGGTTGACCACGGCGGACTGGAACCGGGTCCGCGACTGCGCGGCCACCGGATCGGCTTCGGTGGCAAGCCGGTCAATCTCGCCGAACTTGGGCTCCAGGTCCCGGACCGAAAAGTAGCGCTCGGAGGAGGTGCCCAGGCCCGTGGCGCCGAGCACCCCGGGATCGTCCACGGTGAACACCGGATACCGCTCCGCCACGTCGGGCCGGGCCGCCAGGTCCAGGAGCCATTCAGCGGCCGAGAGCCGCCGGCCCCCCGGCGCCGCAACGGTCTGTTTGCCACGCGTCATCAGGAGCGAGGTGCGCGCCACGGTATCCAGGGGCTTGATCCGGCCGCCGGCGAGCACCGGCAGACGGGCGAAGGCCGCGACATCCATCACATCCGCCCGGCCCTCGGTGCGGAACGAGGCCACCAGCGAGAGCAGGCAGAGAACGGGCAGGGCCCACGGCAGGGAGCGGCGCAGGGCCGGGGTCACGGGCGCGGGCTCCCGCGCAGGAGGAGCAGGAAATGCCATGCCAATCCCAGGGCCACCAGCGCACAGGAAATGTAGGGGATGCGCCATCCGGGATTCCGCACGACCTGAAGGATCGAAAGTTTGTCGTCCCTGCCAAAACTGGCCTGGAAGAAGGTGAGCCCGCGGTACCGCAGGGGGTGGTTCATCCAGATGAGGGCGTCGCGGTTCTCCCCGGCCCCGGCATCGTCAAGGCGCACCAGGCTCGAGAAGTTCTTCGGAATGTCCGTCCCGGGATAGATGTCGTGGGTGAAATCCTTGAGGGTAAGGGTGAACGACAGGTAGGTCCGCTCGGCGCGCAGGGACACCAGCAGGTGCCGCCCCCCCGCCTCGACGGGCTGCGGGGGCAGGTCCGCCGCGACGAGCCAGGTCCCCAGGGCGGTGGCTCCGGCCGCCAGACCGATGATGGCCGCGGGGGCGTTGACCGCATCATCAGCGGACTGGACGGGCAGGGGCAGGACGCGCAGGAACCGGCCCGGGCCCCGATCGGCGGCCGGGGACGCGCCGTCAGCGGACTTCCACTGCACGAGCTGGGCGTTGCCATGGGCCGCCTTTACCTCGACCGTCACGGGGAGGCGGGCGTCCGCGATCCGGCCCCCGCGCAGGAGGCGCCGGTCGGACAGGGCGTACACCCGGTCGCGGTCCTTGGCCGTGGGGTCCACAAGGACCACCTCCCACCGGCGCTGGCTCTCGGTCCAATTCTTCGTCTCCCCCTCCTCGAACGCCAGGTTCGACTCGCGGGAGAGCGCGCCGGCCATGAACTCGCCGCCCACCAGCAGGACCAGCCCCAGGTGCGAGAGCCACAGCCCGCCCTTGCGCCACGACCGGTCCAGCCGGAACAACATGCCGGCCACGAGATTCGCCGCGAACAGGAGCCCCACCGTGATCCCGCCCGGGAACACGGGGAGGCGCAGGGTGGTCCCGGGTACCGCCGCCCAGAGGAGCCAGGTGCGCATGTAGACCTCGACCGCGCCGAAGGTCCCCAGATGAACCTGCGCCAGCGTGCAGTACACGACCAGGACCATCAGGAGCACCAGCGCACCGATGGCCACTTGCATGGAGCCCAGCAGGCGCACGAACCGCATCAGGAACCGCCGCCCGGGCGCAGGGACCCGAGGAAGGCGCGCACGGCGGGCACCGCGGCCTTGACGGCGGCGACCGGCCCGGTGGCCTTGAAAAACCAGGTGGCCCCACCCACCAGGAGGATTCCGCCGGCCAGCGCGGACGTGCCGTCCTTGGCCGCGCACTCAACGAAGACCGATTCGCCGGCCGCACTGCGGATCCGCGACGAGGCCCGGGCCAGTTCGGCGTCATCCCAGCCGGGCTGGTTCAACTGCCCGCGCCACCGGTTCACGTTGGCCAGCAGGCCCCCCGAATCGCCGGGCAGGGTCACCACGGAAATTTCCGCGCCCCCCGCCATCTTGAAGGTTTCCAGCCGCATGCCGGACGGCCCCTGGGCGGACCAGCCCGCGGGCACCGTCCACCCCAGCGTCCCGTGCGCGGTGGGCATCATCGGCGCACCCTCCATGGATCCCGGCATCGCGGGTGCCGCCCGCGCGGGAGCCCCCCGCGCGGCGACCGGAGCGTGCCCGCGGGGCGCGGCAGCCTCCTTGGGGATCTCGTAGACGCTGATCCCGTCCCCTCCACA
>JAHFSL010000242.1 GCA_023265785.1 Candidatus Coatesiibacteriota bacterium
CCAGATGTTCTCCCGCACCACGATCGCGTCGTCCACCAGCAGGCCGACCGCCAGCGAGAGGGCCAGCAGGGTGATGACGTTGATCGTGAACCCCATGACATACATGAGGATGAACGCCCCGAGGATCGAGTTGGGAAGGGCCATGGCCGTGATGAAGGTGGACCGCACGCTCCCCAGGAAGAGGTAGACCACGAACACCGTGAGGCAGATGCCGAGCAGAATCGTTTGAGAAACATCGTCCACGTTCATCCGCACGAACTTGGCGTTGTCGCGCACCAGGTCCAGCCGGGGCGACCCCGGCCGGTCTTTCAGCGCCGCGTTCAGCTCCGCCATCCGTGCGAGCACGGCATCCACCACGGCCACCGTATTGCCGCCCGACTGCCGGTAGACCAGGAGCATCAGGCCCGGGTGGCCCCGGTAGTACGCGTAGGTGGAGGGCTCCTCGATGGTGTCCCGCACCTCACCCAGGTCGCCGACCGTCACGGGGACATCCGATCCGACGAAGGTCACCACCGTGCCGCGGATCCGGTCCAGCGTGCGGTACTCCCCGATCGTGCGGAAGAGCGTCTCGGTGGAGTCTCCCGCCACCTTGCCCATGGGAACGTTCTGGTTGGACGCGGCAATGCGTGCGGCCACGACCGTCAGGGGAACCTCGTGGCGCTTGAGGCGTGCCTCGTCCAGTTCCACGCGGATCTCGCGGCGCGAGCCGCCCTGGATCAGGACCAGCCCGACGCCCGCCACCTGCTCGAGCCGGGGCTTGAGCCGCTACTTGGCCAGGTCGTACAGGTCGGGCGCGGACAGGTCGCCCGTCAGCGCCAGGATCGCCTGCGGCTGGTCGGCGGGGTCAATGCGGCGGATCACCGGCGGCTCCACGTCGTGCGGCAGGCGGAACCGGGCGTTCTCCACCCGGGCCCGGAAGAGCTGTTCGGCGTCCTTGATGTCAATCCCCAGCCGGTACTCGGCCACCACCACCGAAACGCCGTCCTGGCTGGACGAGGTCAGGTGCTTGACGCCCGGCAGGGAGGAAAGCTCCTCCTCCAGCGGCTTGCTGACCAGGGTCTCGATCTCCTGCGGCCCCGCGCCGGGATAGATGGTCGTCGCGATGATGACCGGGATCGTGATGTCGGGGAACATGTCCAGCCCCAGCCGCTTCACGCTGACCAGCCCGATGACGATCATCGCGGCAAAGACCGACCCGATCAGCGTCGGGCGCCGGATGGAGAGCTCGGGCCAGGTCATGGCGCGGCGCCCCACAGCCGGGCGCGCGCCGCCAGCATCAGCCGCTCTAACGCCGTGTGCAGGCGCAGGGTGCGCGCCATGGCGACATCCTCCTCAAACGCCAGCACCTGGAGCATCAGCGTGCGGCCGGCGCTGTACCGCTCCGCCTCCCGTTCCAGCTTGGCGGCCTGCGCGCGGACCAGTCCGCCGGCCAGCGCAAACCGCTCCGCGGCGTCCTCCCACCGGCCCGCCAGGTCCCGCCAATCGTGGCTCACCTCAAGCACCGCCCGGGCCAGTCCGGCATTGGCGGCCGCCAGGTCGTCATCATAGCCGCGCAGGACCCGCCGGGCGGCCGGGATGCCTAGCGGCACGACCAGCGCGGCGCCGGCCAGCCAGGTCGGCCGGTCGCCTCCCCAGGCTTCACGGTTGGCCTCACCTGCCAGCGGATCCCGGCCGTTGAGCGCCGCGGTCCCGAAGACCGTGACGTCGGGCCCGGCGCGGGCCACGGCCTCGGACCGGGCCAGCCGGGCCGCCCGCGCCAGTTCGCCGGCCGCGGTCATGTCGGGGCGCTCGCCCGGAAGCCCCGGAGCCTGTCCCGGCAGGGCGGCGGCGGCATCCTCGGGATCGTCCAACAGTTCCGTGACCGAATCGGCACACACGCCCCGCATCTCGCTGAAAGTCCACACGGCGGAGGCCAGGTCCTGCCGCGCCGTACGCAGGTCGAGGGCGCGCAGGGCCACCGCTCCCCGGACCTGGAGGAGGTCGGCCTCATCCGCCAGGTTCAGCCGGACGCGGCGGTCCGCCCAGGTCTCCATCTTCCGGGTGCGGTCCAGAGTCGCCTCCTTCTCGGCGACCATCCGGCGGGCCAGGGCCACCGACCAGTAGGCCGCCTCCGCCGCGACCCGGATGCCGCGCACCTGGAACTCCTGGAGCGCCGCCCCGGCCGCGGCCTGGGCCCGGACTTTGTCCGACCCGGCCTGCGCGCCGCGCGCCACGAGATCCTTCCACAGGGACTGGCTCACGGTGACGGACGGCCGCGCCGTCCACGCCGGGGCGGGCAGGAACCCGGCGGTGAGCGCCGGCGGCAGGAAGAGTCCGGGGGGCAGGGGCGCCAGGAAGAGGCGGGCGTACGACGCCCCGTACCCCAACGCCAGCGCGGTGCCCGTGCTCCACCGCTTGGCCAACCCGACGTTCCACTGCGTGGCCAGGGTCCGGTCGGGGGCGAAGGAGGTCGCGGGTTCCTGCCGGTCGTCCATCCAGTTGAACGAGCCGGTCAGCAGGGGCGTGTACTGGAGATCCACTTCGCCGGCCCGGGCGGGCGCGGCCCGTTCCGCGGCGCGGGCGGCGGAGAGCGCCGGGTTGCCGGCCTCCACCTGCGCCAGATACTCGGCCAACGTGGTGGCACCGGCCACGCCGGGGACCAGCCACGCCAGCAGGGCGGCCCGGCGCAACCGGACCACGGCCGCCGCAAACAATGCGTCCCTCCCGCCGGATCGCCTGAACATGGGTTCCCGTTGTAACACGACCCGCGCCCCCGTTGGTTCCGCCTGAGCCTTGAGAGGCCGGAGACGCCCCGGCCTACCGGGTGGCGGGCGCGCGCCGGTCGATGGCCCCCCGGACCGCCGCCGGCGTATAGAACGCCTCGGAGCGGCTGGAAAGATACGCCCATCCCATCACCACCAGGCACCCGCCGCACAGCATGAGGTACGGCGTGACGGCGGGCGACAGCCAGCCGCCGGTCCGAATCGCCTGGGAGACCTGGACGACGAGGGGCGTGATGAGCAGGGACACGAGGTTGATGACCTTGATCATCGGGTTGAGGGCCGGGCCGCTCGTGTCCTTGAGCGGATCACCGACCGTGTCGCCCACCACCGAGGCCTTGTGCCGCGAGGAGCCCTTGCCGGTGTTGGCGGCCAGGTTGCGCGGCTCATCCTCGATCGTCTTTTTGGCGTTGTCCCAGGCCCCACCGGCGTTCGCAAAGAACACCGCCATCAACTGCCCCGACAGGATGACCCCCGCTAGGAATCCCCCGAGGGCCTCCTGCTGGAGAAGAAACCCCACGACCACGGGGCTCAGGATCGCCAGGACGCCCACCGGCAGGAGCTCGTGCTGGGCGGCGGTCGTGCACAGGTCCACCGCGGTGGCGTAGTCCGGCTTGACCCGGCCCGACATGAGTCCCGGGATGCGGAATTGGCGGCGAACCTCCACCACGATCAAACTGGCCGCCCGGCCGACCGCACGGATGGTCATGTTGCAGAAGAGGAACGGCAGGGCCCCGCCGATCAGCATCCCGATGAAGACGCGGGGGTTCACGATGTTGATGACGAACGTCCCGGCCTCCGCCACCCCGAGATTGCGCAGGGTGTCCGTGACCGTGTCCGCAAACGCGCCGAACAGGGACACCGCCGCAATGACGGCGCTGGCGATGGCGATGCCCTTGGTGACCGCCTTGGTGGTGTTGCCGACGGAGTCCAGGTCGGCCAGGATCCGGCGGCCCTTGGGCCCCAGGGCGGCCATCTCCCCGATGCCGTTGGCGTTATCCGCAATCGGCCCGAAGGCGTCCATGCTGATGTTGTTGCCCGTGAGCGTCAGCTGGCCGATGCCGCACAGGGAGACGCCGTAGAGCATCATGGTGAACGACTCGCCATGGAAGATCGCCACCGAGATGAAAATCGCGGCGGCGATGACCAGCACCGCCCAGACCGAGCTCTCCAGCCCGACATACAGCCCGGCCAGCAGGGTCGTGGCCGGCCCCCCGGAGGTGGAGCGCGCGATCTCCCGGACCGGGGTCCGGTCGGTTCCGGTGAAGTACTCGGTGAGGGAATTCGTGGCCATCGCCAGCAGGATGCCCGTCATGGTTGCCGCGGCGTACCGCCAGTCCTTCATGTAGGCCAGCGCCAGGACCCAGAACCCCACGATGGAGATCGCCGCCGCGATGTTGAACCCGCGCTTGATGGGCGCGAAGGCATTTTCGGATTCACTGGTGGACCGGACGGAGTAGGTGCTGATGATCGAGGACACCACGCCGATGGCGCGCACCAGGAGGGGGAACAGGATGAACTTGAGCCCGAACGGCGACTCCGTCATGGCGAGCGAGATGCCCAGGATCATGGAGGACACGATGGTCACCTCGTAGCTCTCGAAGATGTCCGCCGCCATGCCCGCGCAGTCGCCCACGTTGTCACCCACCAGGTCCGCGATCACCGCCGCGTTGCGCGGATCATCCTCCGGCAGGTCCTTTTCCACCTTCCCCACGAGGTCGGCGCCGACATCCGCCGCCTTGGTGTAAATGCCGCCCCCCACCCGCATGAAGAGGGCGATCAGGGTCCCGCCGAACCCGAACCCGAGCAGGACCTCGGGCGCCGCCGGGCCGTAGAGCATGAAGATGATCGTCCCGCCCAGCAGGCCCAGCCCATCCGTCAGCATGCCCGTGATCGTGCCCGCGCGGTACCCGACCCGCAGGGCATCCCTGAGACTGCGCGTCGCGGCGGCCGCCACCCGCACGTTGGCCAGCACGGCCATCCGCATCCCGATCTGTCCGACCGTCAACGAGAACAGCGAGCCCATCAGGAACGCCCCGGCCCGGCCCAGCGCGATGGACAGCCCACCGAACCCCGCGTCGGTCACGTAGGCCGGCAGGTGGGTCACCAGCGAGGCACTGGCGAACAGGGCCAGCGTCAGCACCGCGATGAAGATGACGATCGTCCTCAACTGCTTGTTGAGGTACGCCACGGCCCCCACGCGGATGGACGCCGAGACCCG
>JAHFSL010000243.1 GCA_023265785.1 Candidatus Coatesiibacteriota bacterium
CAGCGCGGAGATCGCGGGCAGGTTCACCCCGAACGGCTTGCGCGCGATCTCCACGATCCGGCCGGCCCGGTCAATCAGGACCGAACTGCTCTGCGCCAGCCCGTCCACCAGCCCGTCCAGGTCCCGCGCCACCTGCATGCGCTGGGGCTGGGTGAGGAGGAAGCCGAAGTTGGCATCGGCGGCCCCGGGCCCGGCGGTGGGCGGCGGCATCAGGCGTTCATGCCGGAGACGGCCAGCCGGGACACCGAGGTGAACAATTCGCCGAACCGGGCCAGCCGCGACGGCGACATCTGGTCCATCTGGAGCAGGGCGGCCGAGAGCGTTCCGCGGGCATAATTCACCGCGTCGCGCAGGCGGCGCGCCTCGGTCTTGGGGTCGTACAGCACGACCAGGAACCGGCGCTTGTCCACCCGCACCGCGTGCAGGTTGCGCAACGGCGCCTTCTGGGTGATGCCGGTGAACCCGCCGCCGGACATGTTGAACGCCAGCTCCTGCGCGGCGGTGAAGTTGCAGGCGAGGAGCGCCCCCAGCGTCTCCAGGTCCTTGGAGGGAATCTCCCCCTGCATGGCCAGCAGGGAACTGCTCTCGTCCACCAGGAGGGATCCCTTCGCCCCCGCCTCCTCGTTCAGCTTCGCCAGCTGGTTGCGGAACCGGGTGCTGTCCTCCGTTGTGATCACGGTCGTCTTGAAGAGGTCGCCCATCCGGTTCTCGCCGTCCGCCTGCGTTAGCTTGGTCAGGGCCATCTTGGCCACCGAGAGGAAGGTCTCGTACACGCCCTGACCCGTCTTCGCGACTGCCGGGAAGGAGAGCAGGTGCTTGGCGTTGTACTTCTTCTCGGCCTCGTCCAGCGGGATGGCCGAGGCCAGGTCGCGCTTGTTGTACTGCACCACCATCGGCATCAGGTCCTGTCGCTGGCCCATCTCGGTGAGGTTCTTCTCAAGCAGGGCCTGCGAGGAGAAGTTTTCGGCCGCACGCTCGCGCTGGGAATCCACGACGAAGACGATGCCATCCGCGCCCTTGAGCACCAGTTTCCGGCTGGCCTCGTAGTAGTCCTGGCCGGGCGTGGTGAAGCACAGGTACCGGAACTTGTAGCCGCGCGCCTCGGTGATGATCGGCAGGAAGTCGAAATAGAGCGTCCGCTCGGTGGGGGTTTCCAGTGAGATGAACTTGCCGCGCTGGGACGGCGGCAGGTGGTGGTTGAGGTACATGAGGCTGGTCGTCTTGCCGCACATGCCGGTGCCGTGGTACACGATTTTGCAGATGACTTCTTTGGTCGCCTCGTGAAGGATCGCCATGAGTGCCTTGGGCTACATTATAGGGGAGGTTCACGATGGCTTCCCTTCGCCTGTACGGCGATCCCGCCCTCCGCCGCAAGGCCGCGCCCGTCACGCGGTTCGACGACGGCCTGCGCGCGCTCGCCCGCGACATGACCGCCGTGATGCACGGGCACGCTGGCGTGGGGCTGGCCGCGAACCAGGTCGGCGCCGCCCAGCGGGTCATCGTGGTGGACCTGTCGGGCGGCGAGCGGGAGGACGAGGCCTTCGCGCTGGTGAACCCCCGGGTCACCGCGCGGACCGGGTCCTTCGCCGACGAGGAAGGATGCCTGTCCTTCCCGGGCCTGCGCTTCCCCGTCCGGCGCGCGCTGGAGGCGCGCATCGAGGCGCAGGACCTCGCGGGCAATCCCGTGGTGCACGAGGCGCGCGGCCTCCTCGCCCGGGTCCTCCAGCACGAGGTGGACCACCTGGACGGCGTCCTTTTCGTGGACCGCCTGCCGTGGCGGCGGCGGATCGCCATGTGGTTGAAACTTCCCGGACTCAAGCGGACGTACGCGAAGCAGAAGGCCGCGTGAAAGTCGTCTTCTTCGGCACGCCCGAGTTCGCCGTTCCGTCCCTGCAGGCTCTCCTCCCATGGTTCCAGGTGGTCGCCGTGGTCACCCGGCCCGATGCCCCACGCGGCCGAGGACAGGACCGCCTGGAACCGCCCCCCGTCGCCCTGGCCGCCCGCGCGGCCGGGCTCCCGGTGCTCCAGCCCCGCCGCCCCTCCGAGCCGGGCTTCCTGGAAACCCTGACGGCGCTCACGCCTGACGCGCTCGCCGTGGCCGCCTACGGCCACCTGATTCCCGATCCCCACCTCGCCGCAGCGCCGCTGGGCGCATGGAATGTCCATCCCTCGCTCCTGCCCCGCTGGCGGGGCCCCGCCCCGGTCCACCGGGCCCTGGCGGTGGGCGACGCGGAGACCGGGGTGACGATCATTCGGCTGATCGCCAGACTTGATGCCGGCCCCATGGCCCGCCGGCAGGCCACTCCGATCGCGCCGGGTGAGACGCGCAGCGCTCTGGAAGCCCGGCTGGCGGCGGTGGGGGCGGAGATGCTCGTGACCACCCTGCGCGAGGCCGGCGACGGCGCGGTCCGGCTCACCCCGCAGGACGACGCGGCGGCGACCTACGCGGGGATGTTCTCCCGGGAGGAAGGAGAATTGAAGTGGGCGCACCCCGCCGATGAACTGGACCGGCTGGTCCGGGCGCTCGCCCCGTCACCCGGCGCCTGGTTTGCCCTGGGCGCGGACCGGATCAAGGTGCTGGCCGCGGCCCCCGGCGGCGTTCCCCCCGCGGGTGCGTCACCCGGGACGCTGGTCCGCGGCACGGGCCAGGCCGGGTGGTCCGTGGCCTGCGGGACCGGCGCGCTGGTCGTCCGCGAGGTCCAGCCGCCGGGCAAGGGCCGGATGCCCTTCGCGGCATTCCTGGCGGGCCGCCGCCTGGCCCCCGGCTCGGCGCTGGCCGGCTGACGGGAATCCGGGTGAGTCCTCCACCTCCGCGGCCCCTCCGCCGTCCCGGCCCGGCTCCGGTCCAGCCCCCCGACGAAATGCGGTGGCCGCCCGCGTTGGTGGCCTTGGGTCTGGCGGGAGTCGCCACGGCCTGCGGCCTTGCCTGGTGGGCGCGGATGCCGCTGACCCCCGGTCTGCTTGTCCGGTATTGGGATCGGGACGCCGGACTCCTGCTCCCGACCTGGCCCGGGACGGCCCTCGCGCTCGCCGAACATCTGCGGGCCACCGTGGTCCTCCTCGCCTCCCAGGCGGCGGCCCTGGCAATGGGAATGCGCGTAGCGGCATGGGCGCTCGGCCCCACCCGCCTGCCGGATCTCCGGCGCATCCTGGTCGCCCTCGGACTCGGCCACGGGTTCCTGGGACTGCTGACCCTGGGTCTGGGACTGGCCGGGCTGGTCATGCCCGGCCTCCTCCGGGTTGCGGTCATCGCCGCGCTCTGGGCGGGAGGACCGCCCCGGCGCTGGGTGCCCCGCACCGCGGGGCGGCCGGCCGACCCGGCGGAACCGCGCCGGCTCCTGCGGCTGGCCACCGTCGCCGCCGTCCTGCTGGCGGGGTCAAACCTCACGGCGGCATTCCTGCCCGAGTGGTTCTACGACTCGCTGGTCTATCACCTCGCCCTCCCCGAGCAATACCTGCTCGCCCACAAAATCGCGCCGGTCGACCATACCTTCATCTCAAACTATCCCCTGCTCCAAGAGATGCGGTACCTGTTCTGCCTCGGACTGGGGGACGGGGTGGCGGCCAAGCTCCTCCACTGGAGCGACGGCATCTGCTGCGCCGCGGCGGCGTGGTCGTTGGCGCGCCCCGTGGCGGGCCGGGCCGGCGGGTGGCTCGCCGCCGCGCTCTTTCTGTCCACGCCCACGCTCCTCCTCCTCCAGCAGTCCACCATGGTGGAACTGGGGCTGGCCTGGTTCGCGACCCTCGCGGTGCTCACCATCCTCGAGGCCACGGACCCGGACCGGCGGAGGGCGGGCCACGCGGGGCTCGTGCTGGTGACGGGCGCGTTCCTGGGCATGGCACACGGCGTGAAGTATGTGGGCCTCAATGCCTCGCTCCTTGTGGTGGCCGGCCTCGGCTTCGTCCTGCGTCGCCGTCGTGTGCCGTTGCCGCGGGCGGCCGGACGGCTGGCGGCATGCATCGCGTGCGCCTCGCTGTGGACCGCACCGTGGCTCGCCAAGAACTGGGGGATGACCGGCAATCCGGTGTACCCGTTCTTCTCCGGCTGGATTCCCAGCCTGCACTGGGATCCCGGCCGGCAGGCGCTGTGGATGGCCGACAATCTCAAGTACGGCATCGCGCGCGGATCCCTGGCCGGCTGGCTGAGCCTGCCCGGCCGGCTGATGACCGATGCCTCGGATTTCGGGTCGTTGGGGCTCAACCCGTTCCCGCTTGTCTTCCTCCCCCCGCTTCTGCTCCTGCGCGGGGTGCCGCGCGAGATCCGGGCGGTGGGTGGCTTCGCCGCGGCTTTCTTTCTTCTGTGGGCGGTCTCGACCCAGCAGGCCCGGTTCCTCCTCCCGGCCCTGCCCGCCGCGGCGGCCGCCGCGGCCTATGCGGTCATCCGGCTGGCCTCCCTGGGATGGCTGCAGCGCGGAATCGTCCTCGCCGCCGCCGGGTGGATCCTGCTCGCCTCCGGGTACGAGTCACTGATGAACCGGTTCGTCGCGGCGCCGCTCCTGCCCATCCTCACGGGCCACCAGTCACGATCCGAGGTGCTGGAACGCAATATCGGCTATTACGGCGCAGTGCGGCGGGCCTACGAGGTGGTCGGCCCGCGCGACCGGATCCTTTTCATCGGGTCGGACGAGAGCTACTACTGCGCGCGGGCCCGCATCTGCGACAGCCTCTACGACCACTCGACCCTGGGCCGGCTGGCCGGGCTCGCCGCGAGTCCCGCCGACCTGGCCCACCACCTGCGGCGGCGCCTGCGGATTACCCACCTGCTGGTCAGCATCCCACGGTGCGAGGAGTACATCGAGTATGGGCTCTTCGCGTTCAACGACCGGGCCCGCGCGAATGTGCTCGGGCTCTGGCACGCCCACCTGCACCCCGTCTACAATGCGCGCGGGCAGGGATTGTTTGAGGTCACCCTCCGGCCCGTGGCGCCGGGGGAGCGCAAGACCGGGACACCCTCATGGCTCCTGTCCGCTGCGACGGTGC
>JAHFSL010000244.1 GCA_023265785.1 Candidatus Coatesiibacteriota bacterium
AAGGGGCGCATCCTGGCCGGCGGCGGGCTCGAGGGACCCGGGGTGATGGGAAAGCGGTCCCCGTGGCTGGCCTACACCACGCCGGAGTCCTGGCTTCCGATCTGCACGGTGGCCATGTCCGACGACCCTGGGAATCCGGAATCGCCCGTCAAGTGGTTCGTCCGGGAGGAACCGTATGCCTGCATGGCGCCGGTCTTCATGTACGACGCGGAGTGGACCCTGGTACCCGGAAACACGGCGACCTTCCGGTACCGGGTGGCGATTGCGGACGGCGCACCGGACCGGGAGGCGATCGAACTCATGCTGGCCGCATCCGCGGCTACAAACACAAAGGGAGGCTGACATGGCCAAGATCGGGATCGGGATCATCGGGGCGGGCGGTATTGCCGGGTCGCATGCGGAGGCGTACCGGACCTTCCCCGACTTGTGCGAGGTGGTGGCGTTTGCCGACATCGTGCCGGGCAAGGCCGAGGCCAGCGCGAAGCAGTACGGGGCGAAGACGGGCTACGCCGACTGGCGGGAGATGGTCAAGCGTGACGATATCAGCCTGGTGTCCGTCTGCACGCCGCCGTTCGAGCACGCCGAGAACGCGATCGGCGCCGCCCGGGCGGGGAAGCACGTGCTGTCCGAGAAGCCGATGGCCGGGTCGCCGGCCGAGTGCTACGAGATGATCGCGGCCGCGAAGCAGGCGGGGGTCAGGCTCGGGGTCGTCTTCCAATACCGGTTCGAGACGGCGGTACGGCAGGCCCGGGCCCTGTTGGAATCCGGCCGGATCGGCAAGCCCGCGCTCGCGGTCCTGAACGGGCTGTGGTGGCGCGGTCCCGCGTATTACCAGGTCTGGTGGCGGGGGACCTGGGAGAAGGAGTGCGGCGGCGTCCTGCTGAACCACCACTGCCACCTCGTGGATGTCCTCCTGCACCTGCTGGGCGAGCCCGTCTCGGTGGTGGCGGACCTGGAGGCGGCGTCCCATGACATCGAGGTCGAGGACACCGCCCTGCTGAATGTCCGGTTCCGGAACGGGACCCTGGCGTCCATCGTCGGGACGGTCAGCGCCGCGCAGGAGGCGACCCGGCTCGAAGTGGCCACGGAAGGTGCCGGCCTGTCATTCAGCCTGGGCCAGCCGCTGAGGATTACCGCGCAAAAGGGCGACGCGGGCGGCTTCCCAGAGGAGGACGGGGCCGCCGTGGCGGCGCTGGCCGCCGAGGCGGCCAGGCTCGCCCCGCCCCTGCCCCACCAGGGGCACGCGGCGGTCGTGCACGACATGCTGGTCGCCCTGCGCGACGGGCGGGCGCCCGCCGTCCCGGGCGAGGAGGGCCGTCGGGCGGTGGACCTGGCCATCGGCGCCTACAAGGCGGGGACGACGGGTGCGCGCGAGCGCCTGCCTCTGGCCGCGGGCGACCCGTTCTACACGCGGGCCGGGATCAAGGCGGCCGTCTGGAAGAGCCCCCGCGGCGCCCGGCGCCTGGGCGCCCCGGTGCCGTCGTGAGCGCCGCGGGGGGCTCGGAGCGCCGGCTCGGCTTCGTGGATGTGAAGGCGGACAACTTCCACGCCAACACCTACCGCGACCTCCTGCGCGGCGACCTCGCGGGCCGCGGGTGGACGCTGGCCGCCTGCCGGGCGGAGCAGGTGGAGGGGGGCCGGGCGTGGGCGAAGGCCGCGGGCGTCCCGCATGCCGAGACCTGGGACGAGCTGAACGACCGGTGCGACGCGTTCGTGGTGCTCGCGCCGTCCAACCCGGAAGCGCACCTCCCCATGGTCAAGGCGGTGGCCGGATACGGCAAGCCGGTCTGGGTGGACAAGACTTTCGCCACCGGCCTCGCGGACGCCCGGGCGATCTTCGCGGTGGCGGACGCGGCGGGCATCCCATTGGAAACCTGCTCGGCCCTGCGCTCCACCGCGGCGAAGGCCGCGGCGCGCGATCTGGGCCGCGACGCCCTCCGTCATGTGGTGGCCTGGGCGCCCGGCGGCACCGCCCGGGAGTACCTGGTGCATCCCCTTGAGATGGCGGTGAGCGTGCTTGGACCCGGGGCGGTCCGGCTCGAACGGCGGGGCGACGACAAGAACTGGCAGGTGTTCATCGAGTTCACCGGCGGCCGGACGGCCCTCGTCCACCTCGCGCTGGGATCGGATCTGCCGTTCTCGGCCACGCTGGCGACGCGCGAGGAGGTGCGCCATGTAACCGTGGACGGGGACACGCTGTTTCGGGACGCCTTTTCATCGGTGCTCGACTTTCTCGACCGCCGCGCGCCCACCTTCGACCGGGCGGAGACGCTTGCGATCATGGCCCTCCTGGAGGCCGCCCTCGGCGCCGTGCCGGGGGGACCGGCCGTTGCCGTGCCCCCCGTCTGACCCGCTAGCGGCGGCGCTTCGCGCGGATCAGCCGGACGCGGGCGGAAACTCTGGCCGGACTACGCTAATTGACCGTCACGCGGTAGCACAAACAGCCCGTCGCGTTGACATCGGCACGGGGGACGGTCCAGCGCAACCAGCGGGTTCCCGCGAGGGGATTCGCCTCGGTGAACGCCGCCGGGGGCGATGCCGAGGGGGTCGTGGAATAGGCGACGCGTGGTGGGAGGCCCGCGGTACTCCCGCAGTCAAACGCGGATGTGCCGGCTTCGGGCAGGAACGCGGTTCCCATGGGGATGGCGTCGGTGACCACAAAGGTGAACGCGCTTGCGCTCGAATAGTTGCTCCAGCAGATCCGGAATCGGACGGTGTCGCCGCTGGCGGCGATGGCGAGCGGGGGCTCCTTGGAGAGTTTGACGTCGCCGCACACCACCATGACGGTTGAGAGGCCGGCGATGGTGCCGTCCGTCGTGTCCGCCGCCACCAGGGTGGCGACCCCGATCCGGTTCATGCCGGAGACCAGGAACAGCCTCACCCCGTTTTCGTCAGGTGCCGCCCCGTTATTGTCGCAATTCCCGAACACCGGGGCGGAGGACCAGGTGAAATTGTAGGCATCCATCGGCGTCCCCTCCACCTTGGCCGCCGGGTCCGTCGAACTGAAGGATGTGGTTCCGCAGTAGTCCGTCTTGGTCCCGCTGCCGGAGTCGACGACCACCACCGTCAGCCAAAACGGCTGACTGCAGTACACCACGGGTGGGGCCAGCAGGTCGTAGTGCACCCCCTGTTGGAGGAAGGGGGCCGTGTAATACTTGGAACCGATGTAGCACGCGAGGTATTGCGCGATGGCGTCGCCCGGGTTGCCGCCCGCGAGAACGCTCATGCGCCAGTTTCGCCGCGCGCCCGCGGCGGGATACGAGATCATCTTGAAGGCGACGCACTGGTCCGGGCCGTTGGAGGTGTATGCCGCGGAATACCCGTCCGAGGACTCGGCCCGGACGGCCATGTTCTGCTTTGGGGTGAAGACGTCCACGGCTTCGATGGCCCAGTCACCCGTGCAGGTGGCGTTGGGCGGCCGGTCCAGGTGGAACCAGAACTCGCGGCCCATCTGCTGGCCCGCCGGGTTGGCCGAGTGCATGACGCTGCCTCCGGAATAAAGGTCCATGATGTCCTTGCCCGTGTACGCCTGGACCGGCCCGCCCGAGAGCAGGACCGCCTTGTACAGCCGGTACCGGATGGAAAACAGGCTGTTGTCGTAATTGATGCCGTACACATGCGGGTTCGCCGCCGCCGTCAGCCCGGGGTCCACGGTGTCCGTCGCCAGTTTCGTCCACTGACCGGCGCTCCCCACCAGGTCCGAGGTCACGCTGGTCGATGGCGCGGGCAGGGCCTGGTTGAATGGTGCATACCGCCAGATCTCATACGTCGCCTTGGCCGCCCCGACGTTCCCCAGGATCGCCGCGTCCTCACTGTTGAGGTGGCCCGCCCACATGTAGAAGGTCGCAGGGAGCGTCGAGCTCACGAGATTACCGTTCTCGCGGTTGGGGGCGAGGCACCCGAAGTTACCGTTATCGCCCACGCCCGCGCCGCCCCCGGGGAAGCACTTGTGGATGATGACGCGGGCGGCCGACGAGAGGACCCGGTAGTGTGCGTCCGCCGGGGGCACATAGGCCCACTGGGACTCCTGGAAGAGATCCACCGTCGTCACATACTCCCAGGTCACCGCCGGTGCGTTCCACACGAACAGGTGCACGGTCGTCGGCACGGCGGCGCTCGTGTTGACGATGTACAGGTTGTTCGCCGTTTCGGGGTAGGCATCCACCATGGTGTAGGTGTACCCGATCATGCCGGCGTAGGTGAGGCTGGTGGTCCCCACATAGGTGTTGGCGTGCCCCCCCGAGAAGCACGCCGACAGTTCCCAGATGACCGGGGCGTTCGAGACCAGCTTGTGGAGGAAATTGAACGGCAGGGCGGGAAACTGTGCCAGCGCGAAGTCAGAGGGCGTGAACCGGGAAGGAATCCGTTCGACCTTGCAGCCCATTTCCCAGTCCGCGGCCGGGCCTCCGGTGCACCCGCCCGCGTAGGTGTTGATGGACGGGCTCACGCCTCCGTTCGCGGCAAAGCCCGCGCAGGCCGGCTCGCAGGGGGCGGCGGCACAGCACCACTTCTTGTACAGTGCGAAATCGCAGGCCTTGTTGAGGGGGTAGAAGGAGATGAAAAACGTGTGCTGGCCCGTACAGTTGTAGTTCTGTGTTTGGGCCGCGGCGTGCGCGACATAGGAGATGTAGGTTGTGCGGAGGAGCACCAGCGCCTCGTGGACGAAGATGCGCGGCACTCCCGCGTGGCCCGTTCCGTCCACGATGCCGGTCCGGCCGCGCGCGAGCACCGAAGCGATGTTGACTGCGGTCGCCCCGGACGTGGTGTTCGGCCGCACCCGCGCTTTCCAGCGCACCGTCATCGTCGCCCCCGGCGGCAGGTCCAGCCGCCAGGTGAGCAGCGTGGCGCCGGCGCCGGTGAGGCGCGCCGGTGAGGCCGCCGCACACCCGCCGGGCGTCATGGTCCACCCCAGGCACGGGTCCTCGAACCCGTAGCCGGGCTCCCAGGCA
>JAHFSL010000245.1 GCA_023265785.1 Candidatus Coatesiibacteriota bacterium
CCGGTGCCACGGCGCAGATACGGTGCGATGACATCCGGATCACGGAACTCGAGGATCCCCCGTTCCCTTCGCCGACGTCTCCGGTCGCGCCCCCCCCGAACGACACGGTCACGAACCTGCAGGGCATCGTGGTGGACCCGACGGTCGTGGGGCCGGAGGAGCCGTCATGCATCACGCTGTCCCGGGTTCCTGCGGCAACCCGCGCCGCGGTGTACACGCCGTCGGGGCGACTGGTCCGGGAATTCGACCCGGCGCTTGAGGGCGGCCCGGGACTGAAATGGTGCCTGGATAACGATGCCGGCCGGCCCGTGGCGCGCGGTGTGTACCTGCTGGTTCTGCACGATGCGCAGGGCCACCACCGCATCATCAAGCTCGTCGTGAAGCGGTAGACTGGCCGCATGAGTGAGCGCATCCGGGTGGGGACGCTCGTGGAACTGGCGCGGGACGGGGTCAGGGTGGTCAGCGCCGGCGCGGTGCCGGTGGCCGTATTTCACGACGGCGGCCGGGTCCACGCGGTGGACAACCGGTGCCCCCACATGGGATTTCCCCTGCACCAGGGCAGTGTCAAGGACTGCGTGCTCACGTGCCACTGGCACCAGGCCCGGTTCGACCTGGCCAGCGGCTCGACCTTCGATCTGTTCGCGGACGATGTCCCGGCCTACGACACCTTCGTGGAGGGCGGCGAGGTGTTCGTCGCGACGACGCCGCGGCGGCATGCCGATGCGGCGTGGCACCGGCGGCGGCTCCTGAAGGGCCTGGACACCAACATCGGGCTGCTGATCGCCAAGAGCCTGATGGGTCTGCTTGAAGCCGGGGAGGACCCGGTGGAGATCATCCGGGTCGCGGTCCGGTTCGCCAGTGAGCGCAGTGAAACCGGCGGGCAGGGGCTGGTCCTGCTCGGGGTGTACGGGAACATGCTGTCCCGGCTGTCCGCGGACACGAAATACTTCGCGCTCTTCCGGGCGGTGAGCCAGGTGGCTGGCGACACCGCCGGGGCGCCGCCCCGGCGGGTCCTGGAGCCGCTCGACACCGAGGTCCACGACCAGCCGCACCTGGCGGGCTGGTTCCGCACCGCCACGAAGGGGCGCCTGCGGGAGGGCGCGATGAGGGTGATGATGACCAGCCTGCGCCAGCGGGCCACGGACGCGGAACTCTCGGACATGCTTGCGGGATCGGACGCCGACCGGGTCTACCCGGCGACCGGCCACCCCTTCGACGCCGTCAACAAGGCGTTCGAGCTCGCGGCGCTGGCCGGTCCGGACCTGCGTGGCGCCCTGTTCCCCCTGGTGGTGGACGGCGTCGTGGGGTCGCGGGGAATGGAGGAGAACGCGGGGTGGCACCAGCCGATCGAAATCATCGAGCCGCTCCGGGCGGCGGAGATGCGCCTGCCCGGCCTGCTCGAGCGCGCGAATGGAACACCCTGGAATGACGACGGGGCGCTCGGAAAAGTCCTGCTCGGCGAGAACCCGCTGGCGATCATCACCGCGCTCGAGGGCGCGCTGGGCGCGGGCGCCCCCCCCGCCGACATGGCCAAGCAGGTCGCGCTGGCCGCCGCCACCCGACTGGCCCGGTTCGCCTCCTCCAACGAGGTGGGCGACTGGTTCAACCCCCAGCACACCTTCATCTTTGCCAATGCCGTTCATCAGGCGGTGAAGCGCAGTCCGACTCCGGCCGTCGTGCGGGCCGTGTTCCATGCCGCCCTCGCGGTCTACATGGACCGGTTTCTGAACGTCCCTCCCGCCCCGCTCCCGGGGGAGCGGTGGGCCCTGGACGAACTGCCCGCGGGCGCGGACGACCTGTGCCGGGCCCTCCTCTCCGCGCTCGACCGCCACGAGGACCCGGATGCCGCCGGCCGGATAGTCGCGCGGTACCTCCGGGCCGGTCACCCCGCGGACCGGCTGGTTGACGCGCTGGCGTTGGCGACCGTGCGGGAGGACCTGGACTTCCATGCCAGCCAGGTCCTGGAAGCCGGCGTTCGCCAGTTCGGCGAGTGGGCGGGCCGGCCGGAGGCCGAGCTCATCCTCGTGGGCGTGGCCCGGCACCTGGCGGCATTCTGCCCGACGCGCCGCGCCGGGCATCAAACGGCCAGCATTGCGCGGCGACTGCACCGCGGTGAAAAAATATTCGAGGAGGCCACCCCATGACATCCCGACTCAAGAAGGCGGTCTGGCTGCACAACCTGCCCCGGCTGGGCGGCCCGGCCCAGGTCCGAGAATTCGTCCGGAAGTACGCCGGTGAGGGGTTCGACCTCCTGATCCCCTGCGTCAAGAACCCGGACGGGCTCCTGGACTATCAAAGCTGCATTGGCGTGGTCCGGCCCGAGTGCCGCTCATGGGACCCCCTGGAGACGCTGGCCGCCGAGGCGCACAAGCGCCGGATCAGGGTCCATGCCTGGTACTGCAGCGCCAAGGAGGGGCCGAAAGGCGCCCTGCTGAAGAAGTATCCCGGCGCCGTGGCGATCACCAGGGACGGAAAGAAGGCCGGCGACGGAGACTCCTCCTTCGTCTGTGTCGCCAGGCCGGAGGTGCGCCGGTACGAGGCGGCCATCATGAAGGAAGCAATCGCCCGGTACGACATTGCCGGGGTCCATTTCGACTACATCCGGGTCGGCGACAACACCTGCTACTGCGCCCGGTGCCGTCGCGTCCTGCGCCGGCTGGAGGGGATCGGGCCGGACAAGATCAGAATGTGGGGCCGGATGCCCGCGCGGTGGTTCCAGTGGCGGTGCGACCAGGTGACGGCGCTGGTGCGCGAGGTCGCCCGGTTCGCCCACCGCCGTCGCAAGGAGGTGTCGGCGGCGGTGTTCTCCGGGGTGCCCGACGCCATCCTCAACCAGGGGCAGGACTTCGTCCCGTGGAGCCGCGAGGGTCTGCTCGACCTGGTCGCGCCGATGAACTACTGCAACAGCCCGTGGCTGATGGAGCGCTATCTGCGCAATCACATCGCCCAGAACGCCGGGGGCCTGGCGGAACACTGGGAGGGGCTGGGCCGGTACTGCATGGACAACCGCGGCCAGTTCCAGGCCCAGTTGGATGCCATCCGCCGCCACCGGGTGAGGGGCGTGGTGCTCTTCGAGCACCACCACCTTAAACCCGCCGATTTCCGCCTCCTGGCCCGGTACTGACCCGTGCGCCCGTGGCTGGTATTCGGTCTCCTGCTGGTCCGGGCGGGGTCGGCCATCGGTGACGTCCCGGACCTGACCAGCGGGGAGCAGGCCCGGCTGACGGCGCTCCGAGCCGAACGGGAACACCTGGACGCAACCATCTGGCGGGAAGAAGTCCTGGCCCAGCGGCACGAGGAGCCCGTCGTACGGCTCTGGGACGCCCTGCGCGTGGCGGCGGACCCGTTCGCGGTGGGTGCCGCCTGGCCGTTCACGACCCTCGTGCTGAGCGGAACCGCGACGGCGCGCGCGGAGGACGACAACATCCGCGTGTGGGCGGGTGCCGGACCGGGCGCGCGGCTCGATCCGGCCGGCTGGGGGGCGCTGTTGGCCGATGCGCGGATGCACGGGTACCGGCTGGTCCAGGAGGAATTCCACCACGCCGAGTTCTCCTGGAACGGGGGGCATCCCCGATCGGTGTTCAGGATAAATATTCACCTCTTGTCGCCGGACGGAACCCGGATCGAGTGGCGCGGGCCGGTGACGGTGGCATGGTCCGCGACGGCGGGCGGGCAGGACGGCCTGCCGGTCGCTGGGCTGGTGGACGCGTCGGGGCTGGAGCGCATCGAGCGCGCCGGGGCGCCGGCGTTCGTGCCTGCCCTCAACCGGCTCTTCGCCCGGGGCGATGGCCTGATGCCGGGGACGCTCATCGCGGGCGATATGGACGGCGACGGGACACCCGACCTGATGCTGACCGGGGCCAATCTGCTCTTCCGGAATCCCGCATCGGCCCGGGCGGCCGCCGAGCCGCTCGTGACCCGGCCCGCGACGCCGATGCTGGCCGCGGTGCTGGCCGATGTTAATAACGATGGGCGGCCGGATCTTGTCGTGGCGGGCGGGTTGCCGTTGCCGCGGCTCATGGTGTACCGGGGCGCGCCTCGCGGCGGGTTCAAGACGGCGCCCGTTCCCGCCTGCGACTCCTCCCTCGACCTCACCAAGCCGATGGTGATTACCGCGGGCGATGTGGACGGCGACGGTGACGTGGACCTCTGGATCGGCCAGTACAAGAATCCCTACGTGCAGGGCCAGCTCCCCGATCCCTACTGGGACGCGAACGACGGCTTCCCGTGCTATCTCCTCCTCAACGACGGCACGGGCCGGTTCACGGATGCGACGGCCGCGGCCGGATTCGGGGCCAAGCGGAACCGGCGCACCTACGGCGCGGCCCTGCTTGACCTGGACGGGGACGGTGACCTGGATCTCGCCGTGGCCAGTGACTTTGCCGGCGCGGACCTCTGGCTCAATGACGGGAAGGGGCGGTTCACCGACGCCACCGCGACGGCGCTGGACGACCCGATGAGCTTCGGGATGAGCCTGGTCGCGGATGATTTCGACAATGACGGGGCCGTGGACCTCTACATGACCGGGATGGGCTCCACGACGATGCGGCGCCTGGCGGGCATGCGGCTTTCGCATCCGGGCCGGGATGATGTCGCCCTGACCCGGACCCGGATGGGGTACGGGAACCGCCTCTATCTCCGCACCGCGCCGGGGGTGTTTCGCGAGCCGGCCTGGCACGATCAGGTCGCGCGGTCCGGCTGGTCCTGGGGTGCCGTGGCGGCGGACTTTGACCGCGATGGTGACCGGGACCTGTACATCGCGAACGGCAACATGACGGGGAAATCCGCCGCCGACTACTGCACGACTTTCTGGTGCCACGACCTCTATACCCCCACCCGGGGCCAGGAACGGGTCGCCAAGGCCCTGCACCTGGCCTCGATGGGCGGCGTGGTCCGGGGGGAGACATCCTGGAACGGGTTCGAGAAG
>JAHFSL010000015.1 GCA_023265785.1 Candidatus Coatesiibacteriota bacterium
GTGCCCGGGCGATGTAGCCGTCGAGGAAGTCCGTCACGCCAGCCACGACAAACACGACCAGCGCCGCGGTTTCCTGGTGGTAGAGGAAGACCAGGGCAAACGTCGGGATCAGCAGGATGCGGAACAGGGTCAGCAGGTTGGGCAGGCTCATCGCACCTTACGTTGCGCCCTCCTCGAGAGACTCGAACCAGACCCGCGGCCGGCGGGACTCGAACCCGCGACCTGCGGTTTAGGAAACCGCCGCTCTTCCTGATGAGCCTCGGCCGCACGAGGCCCTATTCTACCGAGTTCAGCCGGTCAGGACCGAGGTGGTGGGTGACCCTTGGAACGAGCTGGCGGCCATTCTGTTAATCAACGTGTTTAACATTTCATCCATCGCCGCCATGGCACGCACCGAGGCCTCGTAGGCCCGCAGGTACTCCATCATGTGCGCCTTCTCCTCGTCCAGATTGACCTTGGCGATGGCATCCTGCTGGAGCTCCAGCTGGTCCACCGCCGCGGTCGCCTGGTCCAGAACGCCCTGGGCGTCGTCACGGGTCGCGGCCATCTGGGCGAGGAGCGCATCGTCGAATTGCGCAAACGAGGGCTGGGCTTCCAGGTTGAAGGAGAGCCCGAGGTTCCCCGTCACGTCCACCCAGGCCACCGGGGTGACCGGAGCGGCCTGCGTGCCCGGGAGGGCCCCGGTCCCGGCGATCACGAATGACTGGGTCGAGGGGTTGAAGGAAACGGTCAGGGGCGCGCCGGCTCCGGCCAGGGCCAGGTTGAGGTTGGCCAGGATCGCCGCGGTCCCCTGGGCGGAGGACCAGGGCACCACGACCGAGGTGGTCGTGCCCGCCGGCGCCTGCCACTCGAGCCGGACCACCCCGTTTCCCGCCGCGGGCGACCGGTACTCAAGCCCGCTGGCCGACAGCGCGGCCGCCAGATTGAGAGAACGGTCCAGCGGCCCCAGCCCGTTGTTGACCGGAGCCAGCGAGTCCACCCGGGTCTGGAGCCCCAGCGCCGCCGACAGATTGCTTCCCGGGAATCCCACCGTGTCGTCATAGACCGTGAGGGGCCGGTCGGAGATCAGGGTCAGTTTCTGGGCCGTAAAGTCGAAACTCGCCCGCACGCCCGCGGCCGCGGCGGCGTTGATCTTCCCCACGATGGCATCGATGGAATCCGCGCCGCTCCAGAGGATGGACACGCCATTCACGACCAGGCTCCCCGTCGCGGGCAGGGCCACCGGGGCCACCGCAAAATTGGTTGCGTTGGACCCGGCGCCGTTGAGACCGGTTCCCACCAGCTCGTCCAGCCGCTGGGTGGGGTCCACGAATTGGCCCGGCCCGGCGTTGACCGCGACCGCGCTGGCCACGGTGGCGTTCATCAGCATGCCCTTGAGCGCGGCCAGCGTCGTCGCCTGGTCCACGTCCGCCCCGTTGCCGTTGATCCGGGACGCGGCCAGGAGCAGGGGGTTGGCCGCGAGCGCCGCGTTGACGGCGATGTCCCGGGCCTCCTCGGAGGTCATGCCGGGTGCCACCTGGAAGAAGTCCAGGTTCGTGGTCACGCCGTCCGCCGCGTATCCCGCCCGGTGCAGTTCATTCACCCGGGTGACCAGGGAGTGCGCCAGTTCATCAATCTCCAGCCGTTCATCGGCCAGGATCCCGTCACGCGCCAGCACCTGGCCCCGGATCCGTCCGCCACCGATCTCCGCGGTGATGTTCACCGCGGGCCCGCCGGCCGGGTCACGGAACATGACATCCGCAAAGGCGGGCTCATGGGGATGCGCCGTCACGGCGAGCGCGGCCACCGCCTCCCCCCGAACGAGCACCCGGGCATTCCCCGTGACCACCATGACGGAGCCATCCGCGAGTTTCACCGAGTCAATCTTGATGAGTTCGGCCAGATCCGTGAGGGCCAGGTCGCGCGCATCCATGGCCCCGTTGTCCGAACCACCCCGGGCGCCGGCCTGCATGATGGCCGTATTGGCCGTGGCCACCTGGCCCAGGAGCGCGTTGATGCGCGTCACCGAATCCCGGACCCGGCCGTCGGTGACCCGCTGGAGATCCGCCAGGGTTGTGTCGGCGTCATGGAAGAGGCCCGTCATGGACTGCGCGTCCGCCACCAGGGTGGCCCGCGCCCCCGCAACGCCCGCCGCGACGTCCGCCCAGTCGCTGAAAAACTTCCCCACCGCGCTGACCAGCCCCGCGCCCGGTGTCGCGGCCACCTCGGGGAACAGGATCGCCAGCGCGTTGACCGCGTCGCGCACGGCCTGCTGTTGGCCCCGGACCGAGCGCTCGTGCCGGATGGAGAGGTCCAGGTACTCGTCACGGACCCGCGCAATGGCGCCCAGCGCGACGCCCGTCCCGATCGCTCCCGGGCGGAACAGGCCCCCGATGCCCGTGAACCCGTTGGCCCCGGTGGACACGAGGACGGGAATCTGGCGGGAAAATCCACGCGTCGCGGCGTTCGCGATGTTGTTCGAAATAATCTGCTGGGCCAGCGCCTGCACGCGCAGGGAGGTCATCAGCGTCTCGACATTGCCAAAGGTGCCGGCCATGATCGTTCGTCTCCTTGTTCCGGGGTCTTCTGCCTACCTTACACCCTGCGCTCAACGGACGGCGGGACGCCCTCCTGCCCGGCACCCCCCGCCCCGTAGAGTCCGGCACGCCGGGCCGTGCCATCCAGCTCGCGCAGGAGGGCGGTAAACGCGGCCCCCCCGGCCGCCAGCCGGGCCAGGACGGCCAGGTCGGCCCGCAGGCCCGCCGCGACCGCCGCCACCGCCAACCGCTCGCCGTCGGATAGCGGCCCCCCGGCGGCCGTCGCCAGCGCCTTCCCGGCCTCCACCAGACGGGCCGCGAGTCGGTCCAGCGCCCCGGCCGTCGGCCGGGCTCCCGACGCAAATTCATCCCGCGCCTCGCGCACGGCCGTTCCCAGCATGGCCAGCGCCTCGCTGATGGCGGGGGCGCCCATGCCCTAGGGGGCCTTGCGGCCGTGCACGGGGGCGTGCGCGGACCGCCCCAGTTCCTCGTAGAGCATCCGCCCGATTCCCAGCCCACCCGGGTTGTCCTTCGAGGCGCCGGCGGTGGCGAGCTCGCGCGCCATGGCGTCATCGTGCATTTCCCGGTACATCTGCGTGGACCGGTCCTTACCGAACAGCCCCGACTCCAACTGGGTGGACCGCATGGATTTCAGGAGCTCCCCGAGGAAGATGGCCTCGAATTCCGTCGCCACCCGCCGCAGGGCCGCGTCCTCGGTCCCCACGGCCTCGCGCGGATCACGGTTGCCCACCGTGACCGCCGCCAGCGACCCCAGCGATCGCGCGGTTCCCGGCGTGAGGGCGACCGGGTCCGTGGTCACAAACTGGTCACATCGGCCTGCAGGGCGCCGGCGGCCCGCAACATCTGAAGGACGGCGATCATCTCGTGCGGGGTCGCCCCGATGGCGTTCAGGGCGTCCACGACCTCGGCGATGTTGGCCCCCTCGGGAAGCGAGAGCAGGTTGCCGGTCCCCGTCTGGCGCAGGGTCGTGGCCTCCGTATCCTCGGTCAGCTCCGACTGGCGCTCACTGCGCACCATCAGGTGGAGGTTCCCGTGCGCCACCGCGACCGCGGCCACCCGGACATCCGCCCCCATGACGATGGTCCCCGTGCGCTCGTTGACCACCACCCGCGCCAGGGTCGGCGCCTCGAATTCCAGCCCCGTCACGGCGCTCACGAACTCCACGATGTGCTCCGCGTAGTCGGCCGGAATCCGTAGCTTGACCGAGGCAGCGTCCAGCGGGGCCGCGATGTTGGCCACGAAGGTCTTGTTGACCGCCTCGGCAATCCGGGTGCACGCGGTGTAATCGGGCTGTTTCAGCAGGAGGGTCACCTCGCCCTGGGCGATGACCGTCGCGGGCACCTCACGCTCCACGATCCCGCCGGCCGGGAGGCGCGCGGTGGTGAACCGGTTGGCGGTCGAGTAGGCCGTGGCGGGCGGCTCACGGGTCCCGCCGTCCACCGAAATGGGCCCCTGGGCCACCACATAGGTTGCGCCATCCGCCCCGAGCAGGGGTGTCTGCAGGAGCGTCCCGCCGCGCAGGCTTCGGGCATCCCCCAGCGAGGACACCACCACGTCCACCTTGTTGCCGGACTTGAGGTAGGGCGGCAGGGTGGCGGTGACCATGACCGCCGCCACGTTCCGGACCCGGACGAACTGCGCGGGGACGACGATCCCAAAGCGCTTCAGCATGTTGACGATGGACTGGACGGTGAAGATGGTTCCCGACCGGCCGCCGATCACCGTGTCCCCCGTACCCGGCACGCCCACCACGATCCCGTAGCCGGTCAGCTGGTTCTCCCGGGCCCCCTGGATGTCCACCATGTCCCGGACCTTGACGGGAACCGCCGCCGCCGGCGCGCTGAAGAGCCCCAGGATGGCCGCGGCGGCCGCCAGCCGGAGGGCCACGGCCAGGAGCAGGCGGACGGGAGCCAGGATCATGGTCATCCTCCTTAGATGGCGAACAGCATCGAGAGGAACCGCGAGATGATCCCGAGCCGGGCCTTCTCCGCGACCGCACCCTTGCCGGTGTACTTGATCTGGGCGTCGGCAATGAGCTGGGACAGCACCGCGTTCTCCGCGGTCACATCCTCCGGCCGGACGATCCCGGTGATTTCCATGACCTGCCGCTCGTCATTCACCGTGATGACCCGGTTCCCGTTGATGACCAGATTGCCGTTGGGCAGGACGTCCGTCACCCGGACCGTGATCTTGCCCGTCAGGTCACCGGACCGGGCGGACCGGCCGCCGCCCGTGAAGTTCTCACTGCCGCCGATTCCGAAATCCGAGAACGGGACCCCCTTGGAATGCTGTGAGCCCCAGGAGATCGAGTTGGAGGAGGACTTCTTCGCGTTCGTGTTGATCTGGTGGCGGGCCGACGCCGATTCCATGACATTGACCGTCAGGACATCGCCGATCTTGAACGCCTTCTTGTCCTTGTACAGCGAATCCCCCTGGGCCGGCCACAGCGACTCGGCCAGGGCCAGCCGCGCCATCGCGCAGGCCAGGAGCGTCAGGGCCACCCGCAGGATCGGGCGGCGGCTGTGTTCGGAAAGCCGTCCCAGGGCGGTCACGGCATCACCGCCTCGACCGTGTCCGGCCCCGTCACCCGCGCCCGCAACGACCGCTTTGAATTCAGGTTCACCACGGTAATGACCTCCCCCGCGGCCCCATCCTCGCGCGATTGCGCCGGGGCGCGCGCTTCAACCGATCCGATCTTCGCCATCAGCGTGACCTGCTTGCCGCGATGCACCTGCAGGGCCTGGGCCACCGCGCCACGCCGGATCCACTGCCCCTCGGCCACCGGACGCAGGATCCGCAGGCCGCCAAGCGCACCGGCATCCGTGAGCACGTTATCCGCAACCGACGCCAGGTCGAGGTCCGCCTCGACCACGTCCGCCGCACTCACGGTCTCGCCGGCCGCCAGCGCCCGGGCGGCCTTGAGGCCCCGGCCCGTCGCCTTGACGCGGAAGGTCAGCAGGGTGCGTGCCACGCGCTCACCGTCCACCAGCGTCTCGACCGTCACGGGCACCAGGCCCGCCAGCCGCCGCTCCCCGACCGACGCCTTGAGTTCGACGTCGCCGTCAGGGACCGTGAGGCTCCGCGGCATCGCGGGATCCTCGATCCGGACCGTTGTCCCCGGCCGCACGGCCTGGGTCTCCAGGAACGCCCGGCCACACCGGACCAGGTCGTCGCCGGGCACGGCCCGCACGGCGGCCGACACCAGGACCGCTCCACCCACGGGCGACACCGTGACGCCGTCCAGACCGGCGGCCGCCAGCCGGCGCGTCACGTCGGCCGCCTCCAGCCGCCGCGTGGCGCCCGCCATCGGGGCACGTCCCAATTGGAGGGCGGCGATGGCCATCCGGCGAGCCTCCGGGACGCCCGCAAGGTCCGCGATGTCGCCCAGCAGGATCCACCGGCCGCGCACGCGCGCCTCCCCCCGCAGGGTGATGGTCACCGACGCCCCGAGCGCCGCGGGCGCTTCCGCGGACAGGGTGGCCGTCACGGGAGCCGCCGTGGCCTCGCCGGAGGCCACCACGCTGGCCCCCATCTCACCGGCCCAGGCGCACGAGGCCGCGGTCAGGATCGCGGCTCCGGCCAAGCGAGAAGCCCTTGTGATGTCATTCATCAGCGGCGCATGTTGTTGGCGGTCTGGAGCATGTCGTCGCTCGTCTGGACCGCCTTGGAGTTGATCTCGTAGGCCCGCTGGGCCACGATCATGTTCACGAGCTCCTCGACCACTTTCACGTTGGACTGCTCGAGGTAGCCCTGGTCAATCGTCCCCATCCCCTCCGCGCCCGGGGTGGCCACGAGCGGGTCGCCCGACGCCTCCGTGGTCACGAAGAGGTTCCGGCCCTGCGCGTGCAGGCCCGCCGCGTTCAGGAACCGGGCCAGTTCGACCTGACCCAGTGATTCGGAGGCATTCGTGCCCGGCATGATCGCCGAGACCTCGCCGCCGTGTCCCACCACAATCCGCAGGGCCTCGGGCGGCACGGTGATTTCCGGCTCCATGGGGAGCCCGTCGCTCGTCACCAGCCGGCCGGTCGAATCGCGCTGCCACCCGCCATCGCGGGTATAGGCCACCGACCCGTCCGCCTGCAGGACCTGGAAGAACCCGTCGCCGGAGATCATGAGGTCCAGCGGGTTGTCCGTGGACACCGTCTCCCCCTGGAAGAAGATCCGGGGCGTGGACACGGGCCGGACACCCTCGCCGACCTGGATCGGGACCGGGCTCTGGACGCCCGGCGCCGTGGGCGGCGTGCCCGCGGGCTTGAGCGTGTTGTACAGCAGGTCCTGGAAGTCCACCCGCATCTTCTTGAAGCCGGTGGTGGAGACGTTCGCCAGGTTGTTGGAGATCGTGTCCACGTTCAACTGCTGGGCGAGCATGCCCGAAGCCGCCGTATACAGTGCCTGAATCATCTGCGTGACCCTCCTCGCGTTGTCTGACTGTCTCGCGGGGCGGCCTCCCTTTCGGGTCCAGCCCTTTCACCTGCGCCCGCGTCCTGCTCGTTTGTAATTAAACCCTAGCGCGTTCCTAGGCGAATTTCCCCACCTGCGTGATCAGCGAATTGAGCGTCTCGTCCTGGGCCACGATCGCCCGCTGGTTGGCCTCGTACGACCGGAGCGCCTCCAGCATCTCGACCATCTCGGTCACCGCGTTCACATTGGAGCGTTCCAGTGAGCCCTGCACCACGCCGGCACCCGCCGACCGGAACCTCGCCCCCGCCGCGGGGGCGTAGAGGCCCTGCCCTTCCTTCATCAGCATGGCCTTATCATCCGGCAGGACGACGGCCAGCCGGCCGGCGTCCACGCCGTCCAGCAGGAGTGAGCCATCGCCCATGATGTCCAGCTTGCGGCGGCCCGGCACGATCTGGCCGCCGGAGGCGGTCAGGACCGGGTCACCCGTCTGGGTGACCAGCCGTCCGGACCCGTCCAGCGCAAAATTGCCCTGCCGGGTGTACCGGCGGCCCCGGGCGGTATCCACGACAAAAAAACCTTCCCCCTGGATGGCGACGTCCGTGGGGCCATAGGTCTCCATGAGCGTGCCCTGCGTGAACTCCGGGCTGATGGACTCGACGATGGCGCCCTGCCCGCGGGCCCCGATGGCCGGCACCAGGTCCGCCCAATGCCCGTCGATCCCCGTCATCTGGTCCGAGAGGCGGTGAAGCATCTGGACCGGGTGGGAACGGATGAGGGTGGTGTCGCGCTTGAACCCGGTGGTGGATACGTTGGCCAGGTTGTTGGCGATGGCCTCGTGGCGGGCCCCCTCGGCAAGCATTCCGGAGGCACTGGTGTACATCCCGACGATCATGTCTAACGGAACCCTATCGCGCCTCCCCCACCCCGTCAACCCCCCCTCCCACCGCCACGGGTCCTGCCCGGGGAGACGGCTTACCGGGACGGGTCCTGTCGGGGACAGGGTCTTCGGCCGTAACCCCGACCCCTCAACGGCCTCGGACCCTGTCCCCGCCACCCGTCCCGAGTGGTACCCCTTCGACCGTTGCGGGTCCTGTCCGGTACAGGTCCGCAGACCGTAAAACCGACCCCTCAACGGTCTGCGAACCTGTCCCAGCCACCCGCAACGCAAGGCCACGACCTGAGGAGTGACCCGCCAATCGCCACGGGTGACCGGGGGAGGGTGCAGGACCGTTGAGGGGTCGCCTTTACGGTCCGGCACCCTCCACCGGGCAGGACCCGTGGCGGTGGGAATTTCAACCGGACAGGCCCTGCACCGGTCATAGGGTCTTGTCTTATGCCATGCGTGAGATAGGATTCTTGTACGGCGGCATGTCCCCCATGGGATCCCGCCGGTGCAGGATCAGGAGGGCCGTCAGTGACGGCCCCGGACCGGCTACTGGCGGGGCACCGCGATGAAGGTCTGCTCGGGGCTCGGCGGGCCCTCGACGGGCGGCGTGCTCCGGGAGACCGACCGGACGTAGATGTAGTACCGCTCACCCGCCACCACGGCGGCACCCTGGATCTGGACGATCCGGGCGGTCGTGGAGGACAGCGGCTGGGAGTTGTACCGCACATGGCCCGACCCCGAGACGCTGGACACATACACGTTGTAGCCCGCAATGTCGCCCTGGCCCTGGCGCCAGGAAACCGTGATCTCGCCTTCCTGGACCTGCGCGGTCATCTCGGGTGCGGCCAGCTGGGGCGCCACGGGCGTGGCCGGCTGTTCGGGGCTCCGGTCGGACTCCATGGGCGGCTGGGTGTTGGAGATCGCGGTGACCACGAAGTAGTACGTCCGCCCGTTCTCCAGCCCGATGACCCGGGCGGAGGAGAGGCCGACGGTGTTGATCTTGCGCGACTCCCCGCCCGGCGAGGTGGAGATGTAGATGTTGTACGCGCCCACCTGCGGCTCCGGGTTGGGCGTCCACACCAGCTCGACCTCGCTGTCCTTGGCCGTGGCCTTGAGGCCCATCGGCGCCGTGGGCCGGACGCCGCCCGAGGTGACACGGCCGAACCGCAGGGCGAAGGATGCCCGGTGCGAGTCGCCCAGATTGCCGGCGTGGCCGAGGTACGCATAATCAACTTCCCAGTCCGTGGCGCGGTAGGAGACGCCGGCGGAGTACCGGCCGGGAACGGTGGCGAAACCGACATACCCCAAGCGGACGCCCAGCGAGCCCTCGAAGAACCAGCCCTCCACGCCCGCACGGACCCGGGTGGAGCCGGAGCGCGAGACGGAGGGATCCTTGAAGTTCTCCATGTCCGTGGACAGCGTGATCCACCGCTCGAACTGATACGCCGCCCCGAGCCGGATGACGGAAGGCACGTCCTGGATCACGCCCTGCTTCTCGTGGATCTCGGTATTGAGGTCCTGGGCCGAGAACCCGAACCGGATCTCCTTGCCGAACTTGGGCAGGGGCAGGCGGTAGAGCACGCCCCAGTCCAGCCCGAGCCCGTTGCCACCCACTGTCGGGTACGACGAACTGGCACTGAAGAACTTCACGTTCAGCCCGCCGAAGAAGGTCCGGTCCTCGGTCAGGGTGGAGGCGAAGGTCATGTAGTACACATCTTCCTTGAGGCCGGAGGAGCCGAAGTCCTTCCGGTCCCAGGAGAGCGCCATGATGCCGTCAGCGAACACCGGGAACGCCGCGGAGGTGAACAGGTAGGTCACCTTGCCGTTGAAGACGGCGGCGTACATGCCGGCGAGTTCGGCGCGGGTCAATTGTCCGAGCCCGGCGGGGTTCCACCAGACCGCCGAGGTGTCGTCCGCAATCGCCGTGAAGGAACCGCCCAGGCCAAGCGCGCGCGCACCGATTCCGGTGACCCCACCCTTGGTGAAGTAGGCCGACGCAGGGACGCCCGTCAGGAGGGCAAAACCAAACACGCCTGCGAGGGCGGCCGGGCGAAGGGTGGCCTTCAAGGCTGGCATGGTCACCACCGAGATTCTACAGGACCCGGGGTCCCGTTTCAATCCAATTCGGGACTGATGGCCCTCCCGTCAAGGCTCATTTTGGCCTGACGGGCCCACACTTTCTCGTCGTACCGGCCGTCCCGGAGCCCCCGGGCGACCGCCACGGGCGTCTCAACAACCAAGAGGTGGTTCCCGTACCGGGCCTGGACCATGAAGGACCCGGCGGTGCCCCCCACGTTGGCGAAGGTCTGCTCGGTCAAGGATCTGACCTCCTGCACGAGGTAGCGGAGGACGTACTGGCGTGTCTCGTAATCGAGCACGACCTGATCGCCCTTGGTACCGGCCGGCGGGACCTCCAGCCGCAGGATCTGATCGGGGGTGATCCCCCGGTAGACCGCGGCGTACTGCGTCGCAGAGGCCGCGGCCGGTCCCTGGGCACTTGTGGCTGACGGCTCGGGGGCGACGGGAACTCCGGGAGACTCCGGGGCACCCGGCTCCTCGGGCGGCACCGCGGCAGGCGGTGTCGCGCCAGGGGTCAGCGGCGCCTTCATCTCCTGCAACTGGCCCTTGATGAGCGGGCGGACGGCCTCCTTGTCGGCCTTCTCCCGCTTGGCGTTCTCCTCCAGGACCTTCCGGATCATGGTGTCGTCCCCGCGCCCCGTCTTCTCCTCACCCGGGGTGAAGATCCGGAGCGACTGCGGCGGCGTGATCGTCTCCACCCGGTCCCGGTTACGCACGGTGAGGGTGTAGGTATGGTCGTCATCGGGCGTGAGGTTGAACCGGTCGTCAAGCCCGTCCCAGACGAGCCGCTCGGGCGGGGCGCCCCGGCCGGAATACACCCGGACCGGGACCCGCGCCGAGTTCTTGACCTCCACCGACCAGAACTCGATGCCCCGGTCATCCTTGTAGTCAATCGTGAAGACCGCAACCTCCCCCTTCTTGGGCGCGAAGACCAGCGGCTCCACGGAAACCTTGGCCCAGGGCGCGTGCTCGGTGACGCCCAGATGCCAGGTCAGGCCGAGGAAGAAGTGCGCGCTCGCGGCGGGGGTGAAGACCTGGTCGCCCGTCCTGGAGTCTGTGTACTTCTCCGCCTGTGCCGACTTGACCTCGGCCGGAACGACCACGCCGCCATTGATCTGGAGGTGCCAGACATTGACCGAGTAGCCCGCCGTCCAGGCCGGCCTGCCCTGCACCCGGTAGGACCATGGCCCGGTCCCGTCATTGAAATTAACGGCGGCGAAGAGATCTGATTGCGCTGGTTGATACCTGGGCACGGGCGTCATCCAACCGAACCGGCCGTCCACGAACCCCTGGAAGAACCTTTGCTCAAACCCGAACCGCAACTGGGCGTCCACGCCGCCCAGCCCCGACCGGATGGCCTGGTCGTAGTTGACGGCGAGAATACTGCGCTCCCGCGGCACCAGGTCGTCGAAGACGAACGACACGCCAATCTGGGCCTCGGAGGGCATGATCTTTTCCGTGTTGATGACCCGCGATCGGCCGGCGAGGTTGCGCGCCATCATGCCGACGTTCAACTCGCGCCGCCGGTCACGAACGGGCATGGGAATCGAATAATACAGCCCCACGTCCGCGGTCCAGCCGGTGACGACATCCAACGGCGTGGTGACCCCAAACGGTGGGATCGAGTAGAGCGGATCGCTGTGCAGGTACTTGACGTTGAGCCCGAGCCCGGCGGTCCGGGCGGCATTCATCGGCAGGACAAAGGTGCCCTGGAAGAAGGTGTCCTGGAACGGCAGGGCGCTCTCCGGGTGGTAGTTGCGATAGACGGCCAGCCCGGTGGCCCAGGGCTTAAAGCCGGTGGTCACGAAGCCGATGCCGGACACTGAGGCGACCGCTTTGAGGAGCCCCACAGGTACCCCCACCTGCTTGTCAATCTCGGCCAGCGTTGAGGGACCGAAGTTGTACCGCCCCGTCCAGCCGGAATCCATCCCCACCACCCCGATCTGGGTGTCGCGCATCCGGACCAGCCCTCCGGGGTTCCAGTAGAGGCCGTCGAGGTCATCGCCGATGGCGGTGTACGCGCCGGCCATGCCGATCGCCCGGGCGCCGAATCCCAGCCCGTTCCACGGTTCACCAAATTCGCGTTCGGGCAGGGATTGCGCCACGGCCCCCGACCCGAGCACTCCGACCAGCCCCACGGCAAGCCAACCCCTCATAAAGGAAGTCTACCAGCCAATCCCGGATTCCGCAGGGGGGGCCCACCCGGCTCCCCCGCCTGCGGGTCGGGGCTAGTTGATGCTCACCTGGTACCGGACGAACCCGGATTTGTGCATCCCCACGCGGTTCAGGAGCCAGCGCATATACATGGGTGAAACCTGGCCGGCATTGGAGACGTTGTACCAGGGCCCCAGCAGTGTCGAGGCCCAGGTCGGGGTCGGAATGTTCGGCACCGTGCCCGACCCGCCCGCCCACCAGATGGCGATGAGGCTCATCGCGCCCATCTTGGTGACGTTGGTCGGCAGGACATCGGTCACCAGAACCGAGAAGCCGGAGAACCCGCCGCAGTTGGAGAATGAGATCTGGAAGACCACCTGCGACCCGGCGTACTGGGAGGTGATGACCGCACCGGTCGTGGGATCGAGCGCATCCTTGCGCATCGCGAGGCACAACTGCGGGGAGTCGGTGATCAGGACCCATGCCGTGGCGGAGTTGGGCACGTTGGCGCCATTGATCCCCGGCTGTTCCTCGCCCTTGACGTTGGCTCCCCCGGGCAGGTTATACGTGGCCGACGCGAAGTTCGTCAGCAACTGGCCCGAGGTGAGCGCCGCGCCAGCGCGGCCCGCCGCCAGCGCGAGCATGACCAGCGCCGCCACCGACCCGATTCCCATGAGGACTCCCCCGCGCTTCATAAGCCTCCTCACTGCAACTTCACCACAAAGACGATGCAACCGCTCTTGCCCAGGCCCAGCGACGGCACGACCCACTGCAGGTATCCGGCCGCCACGGCGGTGCCGTCCGCCGGCAGGGCGCCCCAGGGGGGCGGAGCGCCGGCACTGAACGCCGCGGCACCATTGGGCGGCGTGCCGGAAAAGTCGCGGCCCGTATTCGTGAGGTCCACGTACCATGCCGAGTACCCCGCCGTCTGCCAGACCGTGTTCTGCGGAAGGTGGTCGAAGATCGTCACATTGAATGCGGTGTTTGCGCCGCCGTTCGAGAAGCAGATCGTGTACGTCACGTTGGCGCCACCCGCGACCGCCATGTACGTCGGGGTGACATCCTTCCAGAGATACACCGCCGGATTCGCGACCAGGATCTTGGCCGTCGCGGAGTAGGTGACCGAGGTCCCCTGCCCGCCGCCCATGTAGGTCGCCGACGCGGCGTTCGTGAGCAGGGTTCCGGTATCCAGGAACGCGGACGCGTTGCCCGCGACTAGCCAGGCGGCTGCCGCGGCCAACGCCGTCATCCGTCGTGCGAATCCCCGCCGGTGTGTCATCCTGCTCCCCCTCCACCCTACCGCACTCCGGGCCTGTGATGCCACCACGGCCCTCACTGGATGGCCACCTTGGTGATCGTGCGCTCCAGCGTGCCCTGCACATCCGTGGCGTCAATCACCACGGCATACAGGCCGGGCGAGCAGACCTGGCCGCTCGCATTCTTCTTGTCCCACTTGAACGTCCCGCGGGTCCCGCCGCCGGAGACACCCAGCGGGTCGGCCCCGAGCTGGCCGGCCTGCTCGGCCGCGTCAAACCGGTTCACCAGTTCGCCCGCCACGTTGTAGACCTTGACGTCCAGGTGCGCCAGCATGGACCCCGGCACATCGTAGGTCACCCAGATCCAGCCCGCCGTCGGCCCGGCCGGGTTCGGCACGGCCACGACATCCTTGATCAGGGCGATCGCGCCGTGCGAGATGACCATGGACGAGGTGACCGTCACCCGGTCGCCGTTCGTGGCCACCGAGGTCACCTGGACCAGATAGACACCGTTGGAGAGGATCTGACCCTCGGGGGCGATGCCCGACGCCGGGTCAGGCTGGACACACAGCGCCGTCTGGCAGCGCCGGCCGTACCAGTAGATCGGCGTGATGCCGTTCAGCGGATTGCCGTCGGCATCCAGCGGATTGTTCTGGGCGTCGAAGAGCCAGATCTTGGCGGCCGAGTACTGGCCCGTTGCGGGATCCTTGTTCTCCGACGGGTCGTACGGGCTCGGGTCCACCTTGATCTTGGCGATCGCCGTGGTCAAGGCCACGGGCGGGTACAGGTCCACCACTTCCTCGCCAGCCGCGTTGAAGATCCGGATGGTCACATCGGTGCGCTTCGCCGCGACCGTGATCGTCTTCTGGACCACCACGGGACTGCCGCTCTGCGGATCCACTGACTCGACCACCACGACATAGGTGCCGTTCACGACATACCCGCCCTGATCGTTCTTGCCGTCCCAGGTCAGCAGGTCGTAGCCCGCCGGGAAGGTCGCATCCTTGAGTTCAGGGAACACGAACTTCACGATGTCGTTGGTGCAATCGCCGTCCGGCGACAGCGGTGCGGCGGGATCCGCCACGGGCGTCTTGCAGCCGGCCGTGAACCCGAAGTCCAGCACCGTCGGCGCCTTGCCCACCTGCACGGGGTTGTAGGTGCGCACCAGCTCGCCGGCTGAGTTGTAAATCTTGAGGGTCATCGTGACCGGCGGCACCACGATCAGGCAGGGCACATCACCCGAGATCGGCAGGACCGCCGGTCCGGAGGCGTAGGTCCCGCCGCACGCACTGCCGTAGGTGGCGAAGGCGTTGTTGCAGACCTTGGGACTGCCCGCCACGGAGTTGTAGATCGTCGTGTCCACGAGGACTTCCACGGTCTCGTTCTGCGCCATGGAGGGCTTGCTCAAGATCAGGAGGGTGTCACCGGCGGTGCCGGTCGAGGTCGCGGTGGTCCACTGCCCCGCCGGCACGATATCCAGGCCCGACAGCAGGCGGCCCATGTTGTCAATCGAAGCCACCGCCGACGGCAGGGTGTCAACGATTTCGACCATGGTCGCGGTCCGCGACGACACGCCTTTTGCCGTCAGGTTCCAGAAGACCTGACTACCCATGGCGGGCGGCGGCGCCTTCTGCGTCCGGGCCGTGTCCGTGAACCACTCGCTCGTCAGCGCCAGCGAGGGCGCCTGCGGGCTCAGGGTGAACCAGGTCCCGACCACGCTGTTGAAGGCCAGCGGCGTGGAGCAGGAATAGGTGCCGGTCACGGTCGCCGACATCACCACCGGGCCGGTGTAGCAGTCGCTGGCATACCCGTAGACGGTGACCGTCGTCGCTTGGCCCGCGGCCAGCGACACCGGCGCCACCGCCGTCAGCGTATCGCCCGCCACCGTGAAGCCATTCGGGAACACCGTCACGTCGTAGTTGCCCGGGTACGGGAGGCCGCCCGGCGCGGTGTTGGTGAAGCCCACCGCCGCCGGCATCAGCGCCGCCCAGGTTATTCCCGTCAGAGGCGCCGCGCCCGAGTTGGTCACGATGTACCGGATCACCGTCGCGGCGGCCGGTGTCCCGGCCGTGCCGCTGACGTTCGAGCCGCCCTGGAAGGCCTGCACCGTCACCGTCGCATTCGCGTTGC
>JAHFSL010000246.1 GCA_023265785.1 Candidatus Coatesiibacteriota bacterium
TCTTCGCGGCGGATCCTCCGTCACGGGCGGGGGGCGCCATCGCCCTGCGCCTGCCGGCCGCCGCCCACCTGGAGCCGCTCGGGATCGGCGCCGCGCTGGTGCTGGCCGGAGCCGGGATCTACGCCTGGACCCTGGTGGTCGCATGGCGGGGCGGACGACGGTCGCCGTGGCTGGCCGGGGCGATCGCGCTCTGGGCGATGCATCTGGCCAACCCCTCGTCGGCGGCTACGGGGTTCATGTTCTGGACCTGCGCCTGCCTGGCCGTGGGGAACGGGACTTCCGTGCCCGCCCCATCGCGGCGCTTGGGGCCCGGCGCCATGATTGGCGTGGCCGCAGCGGCCCTGCTCATGGCCTCACTGGCGGCCGCGTTGCGCCAGGCCGTCGCGCAGGCCGAGCTCCGTGAAGCCGGACGGCTGGCGTACCGGGGCGACACGGCGGGCGCCATGGCGCACGAGGCCCGCTGGGCCGGGTGGCGGGCGCGCGCCCGGCCGCATAATCCCCTCGACCTGTTCGCACTGACCCGGGGGGCGGACGGGCTCGTGCGCGAGGCCCGGCGGCGGCACGACGCCGCGATGGCGCTGGCCGCCGCCGCCCGCTATGCCGAGGCGTTTGCCCGGGCACCCGCGGTGCTCTCCCTGCTCGACGACCGGGCGGACGCGCTGGACGCGGCTGGACGACCGCGGGAGGCAGCGGCCCTGCGCCGGGAGCGCGCGTCGCGGGATGTCCTCCGGCTGTTCGCGCCGCGATAGGACGGGTCCGGGTCTGATATTGATCCTGCGGGTTTTGGAGGAGGTCCATTCCCCTCCCGGCCCGTGGCGGCTATCACCCCCAATCCATGGACGCGGATTGGTCATGCGGTATGGTGAACGGGTTTCAGAGCGACGACCATGAAGGGAAACGCAGGTTCGATCTCCAATATCGGGCAGGTGCTGGGGCGGCGGGTCCGGGAGGAACGCCGACGCATCGGCCTGACCCAGGAACGGCTCGCCGAGCGGGCGGGGCTTTCGACGAACTATATTGCCCACCTGGAACGCGGAAGCCGCGGCGCCTCGCTCTCCACCATCGAGACCTTGTGCCAGATTTTTGACGTGACCTTCGCCTCCATGTTCGTGGCCACGCCGGTGGACGCCCGCCCCCTCCCCGAGGATGCGAAGCGGCTGGCCCTCCGCCTCAGGGGGCTGGAACCGCACGCGCGCCGGCTCGTCGAGCAGGTCGCCGAGACCGTGTCCCGCTGGCGGCCCAGCCGCCGCTCCCGCTCCCGCCGCTAGCGCGGGGTTCCCCCCGCGAGGGGGGCCAGGTCGAGGACCCGCAACGCGGGCGCGCGGGGGGCAAGGTCCTCGAGCATCCGGCGGGCATCGGCAAAGGTCAGGTCCTGCTCGAAGACGAGCTGGGTCAGCGCGATGGGGCTGTACGGGACGGCCAGGAGCGTCGGGCACCGTTCCCCCAACCAGGCCGCCGTGGACAGCCGCGCCTCGGGGCGGTCCACCCCGCCAAACCATGCCTGCAGGTCCGTGACGGCCCACCGCCAGCCGTGGCGCGCCAGGGACCCGGCCTCGGCCGGCGTGGCGGGGAGGGCGGCCGTGGACCCTGGTCCGAAGTAGGCGGAACCCAGGCGCTCGTTGGTGCTCACGTGAAAGGGCCGTCCCGAGGTCGCCAGGAGGGTGGCGGCTTCCAGGTACGGCGTCGGCCGGGGCACGACGGCCGGGACGCCGGGGAGGGCGGCGAGGGCGGCGGCGGCGGCCAGCGCCACAGCGAGCGGGCGTCCCCACCCGGTTGCGCGTCCGGCGGCTGCCGCGAGCCACCGGCCCTTGATGACCGCCAGCGGCGGGAGCAGGAGCACGAAAAACCGCGGGGCGTTGTCCCAGTACGCCGAGAACACCAGCCAGGGAACACCCCACCACAGGTTGAGCGTGAGGTCAGGGCCACGCCAGTGTACGAGCTGGGCGGACAATGCCACCACCAACACGAGCAGGGCGGGCGCGCCCTCCCAGCGGTGGGTGTACCACCCGAAGGCTGACCATCCCCGGAACAGGAAGCCCTGCCCCCCGTGCAGGGCGAGCAGGGTCTTGAGTTGCGCGAGGTACGTGCCGCCCGGCCATACCCCCGGTGCCGCGCAGGTGCGGTAGGCCAGTTCCACGGCGGCCAGGGGCATGACCAAGCCGGCGAGCCACGGGATGAGCCGCCGCGCGGCGGCCCGGCCGGACGGGGAGGGTCCGGCCATGGCCATGGCGGCAAAGATCGCGGGCAGGAACAGAACCCGATAATTGGAGGCCAGGCCGCACCCGGCGGCCAGGCCGGACGCCGCGGCCGCCCAGGGGCCGGGTCCGGAGTGCCACGCCGTGAACGAGAGCGTCAACAGGCAGGCGGTCAGGGCATCGGCAAGGCCGGATCGGCTATACAGAAGATGGTATGGCGAGACGGCGAGCGCCACGCCGGCCAGAACCGCGGCCGTACCGCCGTACCAGCGGGCCGCGAGCCCGCAGACCAGCGCCACGGTGAGCGTGCCTGACACCGCCGCGAGGAGGAACGCCGCCTGGTCGGCGCGCCGGCCCGTGGCCATCGTCAGGGCGAGCAGGCCGTTGTGGAGGGGCTTGGCGAAGAGAATTCTGGACGCAGCGACCCGTTCCGCGAGTACGCGCCGGGCCGGGCCGATCCCGTACGGGGCCACGGCCCGGGTGCCCGCCCAGCCCCGGGCAATTCCCGTGACGGTGCGGGCCTCCAGGATCAGCTGTCCCTCGTCGAACAGGAGCAGTCCCTGCCGGTCCAGCGCGTGGAAGCGCAGGACGGCGGCGGCGGTGACGACGGCCGCGCAGGCCGCCCGGCGCGGCCACCGCCTGCCTCCGGAAGGATTCAGCGTGGGACCCGCCACCGCCGCCACGCGCCTGCGAGACCCCACCCCCAGGCATGCCGCCGCGCGGCACGGGTCCAGCGGACCAGCGCGGCCGGTCCCGCGTCGCCGTCGAGCCCCGCCCCGACGGCGGCCCGGGCGCAGATCAGGAAGGCCTCGGGCGTGACCGGCCGGGGCAGGAGTCCCTCCTTGGCCAGCGACCGGTGGAGGCGGCCCAGCTGGGAGACCCGGTCGGGCCAGGCCAGGGTGGGGACAAATTCGGCCTTGTCGAGATCAATGAGGAGGATTCGGGGGGACCCGGCCGCAGGTTCCACCAGGATATTCCCGGCGTTGAGGTCGGCATGGCGAAGCCCCGCGTCGTGGCACGCCTTGAGGGCCGCGGCCACGGCCGCCAGCAGGTGGTGGAGCGCGCCGCCCCCGGGCCCCGCATCGTGGAGGGCCCCCGCGAGGGGCGAGGCTTCCGGGAGCCACCAGCTCCAGGCCAGCAGGCGCCAGGCCCGCGCCGCGCGCCGCGAGGCGGTGACGGCGACGAGGGGCGCGACGGGGAGGCCGAGCCCGGTGGCCCGGGCATTGACGGCCAGTTCCCGCAGGGCCCGGCCGGGATCCGGAAAGGTCGGGGGTCGGAGCGCGGCCAGCACCCCGCCCGGGGCATAGGGTCGCACGAAGACCCGGCGGCCGTCCGATCCCACGGGAAGGTGCACGGGGCCGGCCCGGCCCGAGGTGACCCGCAGGGCTCCCGGGAGCGCCGCCAGCTCCCCAAAGGGGCGGGGGAGAAAGGGCGCCAGTGCATCCGCGTCCTCCGCCCGCACCACGAGGACCTCGTGGGCGACCTCGCGCACGACAAAGCCCGCCGGCACCGCCATGCCGCCCAGGGCGGGTTGATTCCTCACGCCCGGCCTCCCACAATGGGCACCATGCCCGCCTCGCCGTCCCTCGAACCGGCGGCTCCCGGCGTGCCCTGGCCGCCCTGCGGCGTCTTCGACGCCCGGGCGTTCACGGACCCGGAGCCGGGGCCTCCCCTGGTGACGGCCGGTGGCCGACGGCTCGCGGGGTTTGCGCCACCGCGCTGCGTGCTGGTTGTGGGCCTGACGGCCAGCGGGGATGTCCTCCACTTCCTCCCGCTGGCGTCCGCCCTCAAGCGGGCCTGGCCGGGTGTCCGGGTGGAGTGGGTGGTGCAGGACAAGGCGCGGGGGGTCGTGGAGGGCCAGGCCGCCGTGGACCGGATCCATGTCTTTGCGCGGCATCGCTGGGCCGCGGGATGGCGGACGCCGGCGCGGCTGGTGTCCACGATGGGGGAAATTCTATCATTCGCCGGGGACCTGCGGGGCGCGCGGGCCGACCTCCTGCTCGACCCGCAGGGAACGGCCAAGAGCGCGCTCGTGAACCTCCTCTCGGGCGTACGGTGCCGGGTCGGATTCGCACGCGGGTTCGGCCGCGAACTCAACGCGCAGTCCCTCTCGGTCACGGTCGCCCTGCCGACCCGGCGGATGCATCGCGTGCGCAAGTCGCTCTGGCTGCTCCGGGCCCTGGGCGTGGACGTGGCCGGCGCCGGGGCGCGGTTCGAGGTCCCGCCGGGGGCGCAGGCCGGAGCGGACGCGATCCTGCGCGACCTGGGGCTGGCCCCCGGGTCCTTCGCGCTCGCGCACCCGGGCACGAGCGCCTTTGGGGCACGCAAGCGCTGGCCGCTCGACCGGTACGGGGCGCTCGCCGCACGGCTGGCCGCGTCGCGAGGGCGGCGAACATTGTTTTCCATCGGTCCCGTTGAACATGGCTGGCGCGAGCCCCTGCTGGCCGCCGCCGGCGGGAGCGGGGCGGCGGTGGTCGAGCCCCCGTCGCTGGCCGTGCTGGCCGGTCTGCTGGCGCGCGCGGCCTGTGTCATCGGCAGTGACTCCGCCCCGGTGCACCTGGCGTCGAACCTGCGCGCGCGGGTGGTGGGCCTGTACGGCCCGACGGATCCCGTCCTCTTTGCCCCCTATTACCCGCCGGCCGCCGTGGTGGTGCAGGGGCTGGCCTGCCCCGACTGTGGCGCGGCCCACTGCAACCATCCAGTGCCCCGGA
>JAHFSL010000247.1 GCA_023265785.1 Candidatus Coatesiibacteriota bacterium
CGAGTATGTGGTCCGGCTCGCCGGGGGCACCGAGGCGGCCTTCCCCATCCGGGACCGGCTGGAGATCGGCATCCTGCCGATCGGCTGGGGGCAGTGGCCCATCCTGGCCGTCCCCGACCACCCGGATGGCACGATGGAACGCTGGCAGGGGTCCTGGGGCGGATCCGGATATCGCCAGACCGAGGCCCGGCAGACCTCGGCCAAGTGGTTCTACCTGTGGCCATGGGCCAACCCGCACCCGGATCAGGTGATCGAATCGATCAAGATCCGCCCCGGTGCACTCAAGTTCGCGTTGGGTGCGATCACCCTCTCGCATCTGGAGGAGCCTCCATTCACCCGGGCGGCCCACAAAGCCGTCAAGATCATCCTGCCCCGCCCCGCCGATGCGCAAAAACCCATGGACCTCTCGGTGCGGGTGGACCGGGGTGCCGCCAACTATCCCTATGCCCTCCCTACGGCTCCCGCCACCGCCTACCTCGCCGATCCCATGGCCGGCTGGGGCGAGGACCAGAACCCGGGCTCATCCCCGGCATGGGTTGAGATCGCCGCCAGCCCATCAGCCACGGTGACAGTGAAGCAGGGCGACGAAACGCTGGGGTCGGCCCGGTGGGGAGACCTCCAGAAGTCAGGCTCGACCAAGCCCACGGACCGGCTCGAACTGGTGCTGGTCGAGCCGGGCCGGAACTGGGTCAAGACCACGGTCCTCGACGACGAGACCGGACAGCCGATCCCCTGTCGGATCCACTTTCGGTCGCCAGAGGGGATGCCGTTCCAACCGCATGGCCATCACACCCATGTGAACTCCAACCTCGACACCTGGCACATTGATATCGGCGGCGACCTGCGACTGGGCCAGATCACCTATGCCTACATCACCGGACACTGTGAAGGCTGGCTGCCCCGGGGCGAAGTCCTCGTGGACATCGCCCGCGGGTACGAGTATGTCCCCTTGCGCACCAAGGTCACGGTGGCGCCCGGCCAGCGCGAACTCACCTTCCGGCTCAAGCGCCTGCGCAACATGACCCGGGAGCGCTGGTACTCGGGCGACACCCATGTGCACTTCCTCTCCACACAGGGCGGCCACCGTGAGGCCTCCGGCGAGGGACTGCAGGTGGTGAATCTCCTCCTGTCCCAGTGGGGCCACCTGTTCACCAACACCGAGGAGTTCACCGGCCGGCCCAGCGTGGACCCCGCGACCGGCACCATCGTCTATGCGACCCAGGAGAACCGCCAGCACATCCTCGGCCACCTGACCCTGCTGGGGCTCAAGGAGCCGGTCAACCCCTGGTGCTCCGACGGGCCCTCCGAGGCCGAGCTGGGGGGAAACCTCGAAACCACCCTATCCCGCTGGGCGGACGCCTGCCGGGACCAGGGGGGTACGGTGGTCATTCCCCACCTGCCCAACCCCAACTGCGAACCCGCCACCCTCATCGCCACCGGCCGAGCCGATGCCATTGAGATGCTGGTTCATGACGACTTCTTTCACCGGGAGTACTACCGGTACCTGAATTGTGGCTACCGCCTCCCGTTGACCGGCGGGACTGACAAGATGACCGCCGATGTGCCCGTGGGGCTCTACCGCACCTATGTCCGGATCCCCGACCACGAGCCATTCACCTACGACAATTGGTGCAAAGCACTCCGGTCCGGGGCGACCTTCCTGTCCGGTGGGCCGTTGATCGGGCTGACCGTGGAGGGCCGCCCGATCGGCGCCACGATCAATGTGCCCGCCGGCGGCGGCACCGTGGAGGTCGAGGCGTGGGCCGATAGTGTCCTGCCGGTCCACTGCCTCGAACTGGTCATGAACGGTGAGGTGGTGGCCCGGACGGAGGAAACCACTGGAACCAAGCGGCTTCGGCTCAAGCACCGCCTTGCCGTCAAAGCGCATTCGTGGGTCGCCGCCCGATGCGCCGGGCCGAACTACACCAGCCTCAAGCACCATGATGGCTGGCACCGCGGCATCATGGCCCACACCTCGCCTGTCTACCTGGCCGTGGGTGAACCTTGGTGGATGTTCAACAAGGAAACCGCGGAATACATGCTGACGCTGGTCCACGGCGGCATCGAGTATATCCGCAATCGGTCACGCCAGTGGGAACCGGGGACGGTCACCCACCACCACGGACAGGACGACCACCTCGCCTACCTCGAGGCGCCCTTCCGCGAAGCGCTCGACGCCCTCCACCGCCGCCTCCACCGCCACAACATCCCGCATTAGACACTTCGTTATCCACCAACAATTGGGCAGACAACTAGATACTCAGGAGGACTTTTTACTTCTTTTCATTCAGTGATTTCTCGTATTCCGCACGCAACCTGCTCGTACGCTCGGCGTCTTCACGTCTCTGCACTTCCGCCCTTGCCCTCGTCATGGGATCCACCTGCTGGTTGGAATCAGTGTGTGGAAGCACATACGCCAGGAACACTCCTAGTGGTCCAAGAAAGAATCCAAGAGCAATACCCATTCCTGCGCCTCTCCCGCGGCTCTCAGTGATTGCTCCGCTAACCCATGCGCATATCAATGCGATGATCAGGCCAATAATCCAGACCATGTTTCCCCATCATACGACAACCAGCTCCCAAGGCTGGCACGCGGACTCGCCACCGCAGTAGAGGTGACACCATGAACAGTCATCGCTCCCTTCGAGAGCGCTTGCGGTAGCGTATCTGCCGATTCCACCGCCCCGCGATGAAGAAGTGCTCAGGTGCCGGAGTTCATGAAGGTTCTGCCTTCTGATTCTTTACGCTCCGGTATACTGGGCCAAGAGTGAACTCACCGAAGATCCTCAATCTCTACGTCGAGACGTCCGTATTCGGCTTTGCGCTTGAGGATCGAGCCCGCAATCAGGAAATGTTCACTGCCACCACGACGCTCTTTGACGCAATCCGAAAGGGTCGGTTTGTCGGATACGTGAGCGACTTCTCATTGGCGGAACTCGGGGCAACGGGAGACAAGGCGCTCCGCACAAGGCTCTTGGAACTCCCCCGTGCCTTTGGCCTCCAACATCTCCCCGACCATCCGGACGCTGACCGTGTGGCCCAAGTCTTGGGTGAACGCGGATTGGTGCCCCCCGGCAAGGCCGCTGATGCCGAGCACCTGTCCATGATGGCCGTTCATCCCGGACTCGACGTTCTGGTAAGTTGGAATTACCGGCACATCGTGAATGTCTCGGTGAAGCGGTCGCTGGCTCCGGTTCTTCTCGATCTAGGATTCAGGATCGGCTTCGAGATCGCGACACCGCAGGAGGTCATGGGGCAGGATGAGTGAGCGAAAGGATTGGCTTCAGGAGCACTGGGAAATTGAGGACATGCTTTGGGCAAGGTTCAAGGACCAGCCGCTTGATCGCTACTTTACCTACCTTGCCGAGGAGGGCAGGCGTATCGCGGAGGAATTGAAACTGCCGACCAGGACTCCCTCTCCACCCGATCTCAAGCCCGCAACTTCCTAGTCCATAGCGGCATTGAGTACATCCGCACCCGGTCACGCCAGTGAGAACCGGGGACCGTCACCCACCACCACGGACAGGAGGACCATCTCGCCTACCTCGAAGCGCCCTTTCGCGAATCGCTCGATGACCTCCACCGCCGCCTCCACCAGCACAACATCCCGCATTGAGCGCAGTCACTGGCGGTCAGGTCCTAATTACTCTTTTCTCGCCAAATCCAAAGGCGGTCGTGCGCCAGGTCCCACGCAATGAATTCATAAGAACGCAACACGATACGAACTGGACCATAAAGACGCCAAGTCCCATCTCTTAGTCCCGTGCGGAGCTGGGACTCCAAGTCCGAGGGCCACCATGGCCTCTTCGGACTTGAAAGGTGGAAGGACTGGAGTCTTTCATTCGCAATTGGCGGGACGTCTCGTACCATTTCGCGCACTTCCTCCGTTGGGGCCTGTAACGCGATCCAGCCCTCTCCCCCCATTTTCGCAACACGCAGGTGGATGTTCCGGCCATGGGCGGGAATGTGCGGAGGCATCACCATGGGATTGACTCTCCCTGCGCCTGCCGCCTGTGTCATTGTCGAATACGTTTCCTCGATAAAGTGTGACGTGGAAGAGGGAGCAAGCCCCACGGCCCGCGCCAGATAGCCATAGGTTCGAAAAAACATGAGCACAAGAAATGTTCCGAGAGCCAGGACGCCGACAATCCCCACAATCTCGCCCATGCTCACAGGCTCGATGGACTCTTCTCTGTCCCGATGACCAATCCCATCGGCGGGCATCCCCCTGGCGGCCTCGCGATCAAGATCCATTCCGTAGCCCTCGGCCATTCTGCTCCCGATCGGATAGGGGGCGCCGGAAGATGTGCGGCGCCGTGGGCGGATCCGGCGAATCTTCTTCACAAGTAGAGCCTATACCGACATGGTTGCATTCTGGTGTGACCCCGGTCACCCGAAACGCGGTTACCGGGCGACCTCCATCCCGAAACCCCGGCTGGCGGTCCGTTCACGCCGCACACAAGTGAGCGAACCGGCGAGAACCGACGGACGACGGGTGGCCGGTGCAGGTGGGACAATGCTGTGTGAATGTTCAGACTGTCGCACTCGTCAGTTCGTATGTCCCGCGACAGTGCGGGCTGGCGACCTTTACCAAGGACCTGCACGATGCCATGGCGCTGGCGGGAAACCTGGCGCCGATGGTCCTGGCGCTCGACGACCGGCCGGACGGGTACCGGTACCCTCCCGAGGTTCGGTTCCAGATTCAGGCCGCCCGAATCGCGGACTACCAGACCGCCGCGGATCTGCTCAATATCAATCAGGTGGATGTCGTGTACCTCCAGCACGAGTTCGGGATCTTCGGCGGGCCGGTCGGCGAGCATGTGTTCGCGTTCGCGGAGAACCTCCGGATGCCGCTGATCACTACATTGCACACGGTGCTGGCGTCACCCGGCGACGCCCAG
>JAHFSL010000248.1 GCA_023265785.1 Candidatus Coatesiibacteriota bacterium
CTTGAGCGCCGAGGTGTCCACGCTGATTTACAGGGCGGACAGCCGGGCCAGGTCGAGCCGCGCCGCCCGGGGTTCGGCCAGGTCAAAGGCGAGCGTGGTGGCGCTGGCCGCGGGCACCTGCCGGACGGTTTCCCACCGGTACCCCCGCTGGTCCACCAGGCCGAGCGTGAGGGTCACAGGCTGGGCGGCCCCCACCCACGCGTCGGCCTTGAGCGCGAGGAACGGCGTCCAGTCATGGATGGGCAGGGAGGATTCGACACCGCGGGCATGCGCACGCAGGGTGATGGTGGGCCGGAAGGTGCCGGTGGCGGTGACAGTCAGGTCACCGGGCACCATGAAGGTGGCGACGGCCGCCGCGGCGCCGTCCGTGGCGTGGGTGGCGCTGATCGCCACCGTGGCGTAGCCATCGGTCTCCCAGCGCGCCTCCTCCGGCCGTTCGAAGGAGAGGAGCGGCGGCTCCGCCGGGGGCGGCGGCTGGGGAGGGAAGAGGAGGAGCGACAGCTTCTCCTTCGCCTCGCGGGCCCGTGCAGCGGCGATGATCCCGGCGTCGGCGAGCCAGGCGCCGGTGCGCTCGCCCGCGCGCGAAAGCACGCCGGGGGGTGACAGGTCGGCCTCGCCGGACACGGTCGCGGAGAAGACGACCCGGCCACTGCCGTTCGCGCTGTACGAGAAGGTGAACAGGGCCGACTCGCCGGGTTCCAGACGCTGGGGTTTGGCGGGCACGGGCCCCTTGAGGAGGGTCACCAGCTTGACGCCGTCCACCGGCTGGACCACGGGCAGGACCCCCGCGGCCTTGGTTCCGCCCGTGTTGGAGACGGTCACGGTCACCGTAAACCAGCGGCCGGCCTGCACGGGGAGCCGCTCGGGGTCCAGCGTGGCGGCGAGGCGGGTGATGGCTGGCGGGGTGAGGTCGCGCTCCACCGCGCCGGCGACCCCGCCCTGGCCGGTGACCGTGGCCGAGACCTGGGCCCGCACCCGGATGGATCCGGGTGCCGTGACGCTGACGGTCCAGGTGAACGAGGCGATCCCGCCGGGTGCCAGGGACGCGGCGAGCGCCGGCACGGGACCGGCAAGCGGCCCGCACAGCCCGGTCCCACTGACCAGCGCCAGGAGCGGCCGCAGGGCGGTTACCGGCAGGGCCCCGGTGTTGGAAACAGTGAGGACCACGGTCACCTTCTGCCCCGGGAGCGGGAGGGACGGCTCGGAGCGCAACACACTGCGCAAGGGGGAGATGGTCAGGCCGCCCGAGAGCTGGGCCGTGATCGGGGCTCCCTGCCGGTATTCCGTGGCGGTACCGACGCCGGCCGGCCCGGCGAGACTGGCGGGGGCCTTTGCCCCGGTGGTGGCGGCAGGCGCCGCCGGCACGGCGGGGGGCAGTGCCAGTCCGACCAGGAGCGCGGCGGCGATCATGTGGCCGCCTCGGCGAACCGGCCCATGCTCCGGAACTTCTGGTAGCGCTGTTCGAGCAATTGGGGAAGGGGCACGGCCGCCAGCTCGGCGAGGACGCGGGAGACTGCAACGCGAATCGCCTCGGCGGTGGCGGCGGCGTCGCGGTGGGCGCCGCCGGGGGGCTCTGGGATAATTTCGTCCACGATGCCCAGTTCGAGCAGGTCCCGGGCGGTAATCTTGAGTGCCTTGGCCGCCTCCGGCGCGTGCTTGGCGCTCTTCCACAGGATGGCGGCACAGCCTTCCGGCGAGATGACCGAGTAGACGGAGTGCTCGAGGATCATGACCCGGTCGGCGACCCCGATGCCCAGGGCCCCGCCACTGCCCCCCTCGCCGATGATGACGGCCACGGTGGGCGTGCGCAGGACGGACATTTCCAGCAGGTTGCGGGCGATGGCCTCCGACTGCCCCCGCTCCTCCGCGCCGATCCCCGGGTAGGCGCCGGGCGTGTCAATCAGGGACAGGACGGGCCGGTGGAATCGTTCGGCCAGCCGCATGAGCCGCAGAGCCTTGCGGTACCCCTCCGGGTTCATCATCCCGAAATTGCGCATGAGGTTTTCCTTCGTGTCCCGCCCCTTTTGCTGGCCCAGAATTAGAAGAGGCCGCTCGTCGAGCCGGGCAAACCCGCACACGATGGCCGGGTCGTCGGCGAAGCCCCGATCCCCGTGCAGTTCAACGAAGTCCTTCATGAGCAGGCCGATGTAGTCCAGGGCGTACGGGCGCCGGGGGTGGCGGGCGACCTGCACCCGCTGCCAGGGGGTGAGATTCTCGTACAGATCGGTCATCAACCGGGTGGCCTCGCCGGTCAGCCGGGCGATCTCGGCCTTGGCCTTCGGCTCGGCGGCGTTCCGGCCGCCGCGGAGGTCGTCCAGCTTCTTTTCGAGGTCCCGCAACGGCCGCTCGAACTCGAGCTCCGCTTCGTATGCCATGAATGCCGCCTAGAAGGTGTAGAGGATCTTCAGCAGGCGGTTGTAGCCGGTGGGGCCGATGCCCCGGAAGAGGCCCTTGCAGTCGAGCTCCAACCGGAGCCCCATGTCCCACGCATAGGCGACACCCGCGTTGACATACCCCTTGCCGATCCCGTCATCACGAAGCATGTCGTCATACTCGAACCCCAGCCGGAACTCCTCCGATAACGCCGCGGAGATGCCGGCGAACAGGTTCAGGTCGTTGCGGGTGTTGAAACTCCGGAATCGGACCGCCCCGGCGCCGCCATGCGCCCGGAAGATGAGGCCCCCCAGCCCGATCTCCTTGGTGGCCACGCCATAGAGCCCGTGCTTGCGCGTGACATCGTAGCCCATGCCGTCATACCCCACGGCGAGTTGGAGGCGGGGGCCGGGCAGGTTGATGATCCGGAGGCGGACCAGCGCGGCCACGACCTGTTCGGGCTGGTCATCAAAGAGCACCTTGCCGCTTCCGATCACATTGTTGGCCTTGAACCCCACTCCGATCTGGAGTGAGTTGTTGAAGCTGGCCTGGCCTTTCGCCACGATCCCTCCTCCGCGGAACATCCGGGCGTTCAGCCCGAACATCCGGGCATAGGCGACCGCGGCGGTTGGGATGTCCACCACTTCCAGGTCCGGGGCGAAGGTCGCCTGTTCGGGATTGGGTCCGGCCTGGGCCGTCGCGGCCAGGGCCAGGATGAACAGGGTGGCCAGGGACCGGGTGGGAGCGTTCATCCCCGCTATTTTATCCCACCGGGGGACCGCCGGGGGGCCTTGCCGGCCCACGGAATGCGGCGGGCATCGGCCCAGAGCCGCTCCAGGTCGTAGTGACGCCGGGTGATGGGGTCGAAGATGTGGACGAGGACGGCGTGAGCATCAAGGAGGATCCAGGAGGCCCGGGCGTCACCTTCGATGTGGTGGAGCCGGCCGGCGGCCAGTTCGATGGCTTCCGCCACTGCGTCGGAGAGCGCCTTGAGGTGCGGCGTGGAGGTTCCGGTGGTGATGACCAGGTAGTCCGAGACGGCGGAAAGCCCGCGCACATCGAGCACCTGGGTGTCCTCGCCGAGCTTGCCATCGGCAGCGCGACCGCAGGCCATGGCCACGATTCGTCCGTGGTCCGATACCCCCGCCGTCGCCGTGGGCGGAGTGACCCGCTTTACCGGCGGGCGGTTCTTCGCCGGCCGGGCGACCCGGGCCGGCCGGCGCGGCTTCTTCACGATTCTTTTCATGCGCGGGCGCCGTACAGCCCGTGCCGGAGGGCGTAGGCCCGCACGGCGGGGGGCAGGTCGCGGCCCACGGACCGCCCGGCTCCCAGCCGCGCGCGAATCCGCGAGGCCGAGACATCGGCGCCGGGTGCGTGGACCAGGACAAACCGGTCGGCGTATCCGCGCAGGGGTACCAGGGCCGCTCCGGGCCGGGTCACCACGGCAAACCGGACCAGGCGGAGCAGGTCGCGCCATCGGTGCCAGGTCGGAATCTTCCGGACCCAATCCGCGCCGATGATGAAGTAGAGTGGGCGGCGCGGATGCCGCCGTTGCACGGCCCGGACGGTGTCAAGCGTGAACGAGGGACCCCGCCTGCGTAATTCGATGCCGGAGACCGCCAGACCGGGGCGACGCCCGACCAGCAGGCGGACCATGCGGGCCCGGTCCCGGGCGGGGGCCAGCTGGCGGGGCGGCTTGTGGGGAGGGACGCGGGACGGGATGAGGATGACCCGGTCAAGTCCGAGGGCCCGGCGGGCAGCCAGGGCCGCCGCCAGATGGCCCCGATGGGGGGGGTTGAAGGTGCCCCCGAACAGTCCGAGGGGTGGGGGGGGCCTTGCGATCAATAGGGGTACGATAGAGAACATGGTCCCCCCCGTCAACCCGGCGTTCTTGCGGGGCGCGGAATCGTCTGTTATTCTTTGAATTAAGGAAGCGCCCGTATGGCCGATGACAAGAAGCTAATCTTCAAGACGGCCTACCTGTATTTCCAGGAGGGCCGCTGGGACAAGGCGATCGTGGAGTTCAAGCGGCTGGTGTCGCTGGACCCCGAGGACCTGACCGCTCGAAACATGCTCGGCGATGCCTTCATGAAGAAGGGCGCCATGAAAGAGGCCTACGAGGAGTACGCGTACGCGGCCGAGGGGTATTCCAAGAAGGCCGATCCGGACAAGGCCAAGGCCATCTACAAGAAGATGTCCAAGCTCGAGATGAACAATCTCGACGCGGCCCAGCAGAAGAAGGTCCGGGTCATTTCCCTCATGGTCCGGGGAGACCAGAGTTACGAGCAGGGCAACTACGAGGACGCCGTCCAGGCCTACCAGGAAGTCGCGAACATTGACACCCAAAACATGGATGTCGTCGCCCGGCTGGCCAACATCTACTCCCGCCTCGGGCGCAACCAGGAAGCGGCCAGCCACTCCTTCACGGTGGCCCGGTTCTTCATGGAGAATCGGCTCTTCAAGCGGGCGCTCCTGTACTTCCAGCGCGTGGTGGAACTGGAGCCGACCAATGTG
>JAHFSL010000249.1 GCA_023265785.1 Candidatus Coatesiibacteriota bacterium
TACGGGACGGCCCCCTCGATGGCCAGCACCCCGCTGGACTCATCCACCAGCAGGGCACCGCTGGCCTCGGCGTCCAGAACCAGTTTCGCCAGCAGTTTCTTGAACCGCTCCTCGTCGTCCGCCGTGATGACCAGCGTCCGGAACAGCGGCCCCATCCGGGCCTCGGCCCCGGGCATGCGCAGGCGGGTCAGCGCCATTTTGGCGGCCGTGAGGAAGGTTTCGTAGACGCCCTCGCCGGACCGGGCCACGGACGGAAAGGAGAGCAGGCGGGTGGGATTGTACCGGCGTTCGGCATCCTCGATCGTCATGGCCTCGCGCAGGTCGCGCTTGTTGTACTGGATGACCGTCGGGATGGCGTCGGGCACCTGGCCCTGGTCGGAGAGGTTCTTCTTCAGCAGGGCCAGCGCGTCATCATTCTCCGGCCCGCGGTCCCGGGAGGAGTCCACGACGAAGACCACGGCATCGGCGCCCTTGAAGACCAGCTTGCGGCTGGCGTCGTAGTAGGGCTGGCCGGGCGTCGCGAACAGCAGGTACCGGAAGGTGTAGCCCTTGGCGCGGGCAATCACCGGCAGGTAATCGAAGAACAGCGTGCGCTCGGTGGGAGTCTCGAGTGTCAGGAACTTGCCCCGCCGGGACTCCGGCAGGGACTGGTTCATCCACATCAGATTGGTCGTCTTCCCGCACTTGCCCGTGCCGTGATAGACGATCTTGCAGATGACCTCGTGAGTCGCCTCGTGAATGATGGCCACGCTTACACTCCCTACTCTCCCCTGGGTCCGATGATACGCCCTTTGGCTACTCCTTGATGCCCCCCACCGAGAGCTTCAATTGGCCGCGGGTCTCGATCTTGGCGACCCGGCCGTCGCGGATCCAGAAGATCCGGTCCGAGACATCCAGCATCTTGAGGTCGTGCGTGGCGGAGATGATGGTGACCCCGGACTTCTTGTTGAGGTGGCGCAGGAGCGCGATGATCTCCCGGCCGGTCTTGAGATCCAGATTGCCAGTCGGCTCATCGGCCAGGACGATCGCGGGATCGTTGGCCAGCGACCGGGCGATGGCGACCCGTTGTTGCTGGCCGCCCGAGAGTTCGGTGGGCTTGTGGTGCAGGCGCTCGCCCAGCCCCACCATCTTGAGCGTCTTGGCCGCCTTGGGCAGGTAGTCGTCCGGGGTGAGCCCCGCGAAGATCATGGGCAGGGTGACATTCTCGAGCGCACTCATGACCGGAATCAGGTTGAAGGTCTGGAAGATGTAGCCGATCTTCCGGCACCGGAGCCACGCCAGTTCGAACGGGTCCAACTGGGCGATGTCCACCTCGTCAATGAACACCTTGCCGGCGGTGGGATGGTCCAGCCCGCCGATCATGTTGAAAAGGGTGGACTTGCCCGAGCCCGAGGGGCCCATGATGGAGATATATTCCCCGCGCTTGATCTGCAGGCTCACGCCGCGCAGGGCGGAGACGACCTGCGTCCCCAGCTTGAATTCCTTCTTCACATCCTTGCAGACGACGGTATACTCGCTGCGGCCCGTTGAGCCGTTGCCGGAGCGTGCTCTCTTCGACTTCAAAGCCATGTCAGATCACCTCCCTCAAATTGTGAAATTGAATTAAACCTCGGTCCGCATCGCTTCCGCCGGCGCCATGCGGGACGCCCGGAACGCCGGGTACAGCGACCCCACCACGGTCAGCGCCAACCCCAGCCCCAGGGCCTTGCTGGCATTCAGTGCCAATGCAGCCCACGGCAGGGCGGCGTTCTCGACCTCCTTGGCGGCCAAAAGGCCCTCGGCCAGCGCGAACCCCACGCCGCCCGCCGCGCCCAGCGCGGAGCCCACCACGCCCAGGGCCACCGCCTCCAGCAGGAAGAGTTCGACCACGAACCGGTCCAGCGCGCCCAGGCACTTCATCGTCCCGATCTCCCGGTACCGCTCGGCCACGGACATGTAGAGCGTATTGGTGATCCCGACCCCGGCCACCAGGAAGGAGACGAAGGCGACCCATTGCCGCTGGACGGCATCGGCCCCGTGCACCAGTTCGCCACTGCGCAGGGCCCCCTGCACCGCGTCCGCGGAAAGCATGTAGGCATAGAACCCGGTGGCCAGCGAAATGACCAGCGAGGTCACCAGCGACCGGGCCAGCCGGATCCTGAGACTGCGCACCGCGATCTCGACCGCCCGGTTGAACGGCAGGTTGACCTGCCGGGTGGAGACCGTGACGCCCGCCCCGCCGCGCCGGTCCGCCGTGCGCAGGAGGGCGTCAATGTCGCGCTGGGCCAGCGTGTCCGAGAACGCCACACCCGCCGTCACGCTCCCCAACTTGCCGGCGAGATCATGCCGGACCCAGCGCACCACGGTGTCGAACCGCGCCGTGCGGAAGGCGGAGACGGGAAAGGCAAGCCGCAGGGTGTCCCCCGGCGAGACCGGCTTGTCGAAGTGGACCATCATCCCGCCCAGGCTCACGTCGGCGCTGGTCGCCACAAAAGCGTGGGTCTTCTTCGACCAGTGGGCGGGGATCGTGAGGTACACCCCGGACCCGTGCAGGGTGAGCCGGTACCGGTCATGCCGGCGCCGCTCCCCGGCCCGCGGCGGCCGCGGGGCGCGGAGGCGCGACCGAACGGCTGTCGCCATCAAAAGGGCTTTGTCACCACGGATCTCGTCACCATGGTGATTCCGACCGCGAGCATGCCGATCAGCCCGGCCCCCGCCGCGAACCCGGCGCCGGCGATAGGCGCGTACTTGAACCAGCGCTCCTCGCCGAACCGCTTGGCGAAGTAAAACCGGCCCAGGAGCGCGCCGATGAACAGCAGGAGCGGCCCGGAGGGCATCTGGTTCAGCCCGCCGATCGCGCCATAGAACAGGAAGATCGGCAACTTGAGCCAGGCGATGACGCCGTACAACCCCAGCCCCCCGATGAGGCCCGCGGCGATCCCGAGCGGCTTGAACGACTGCAGGAGCCACTGCCGCCCCTCGATCGTCGCCGTCATGAACAGGGATTGGGACAGGGCGTTGAACGGCCACACCTTGTCGGTGAACGGGAAGGCGTAGGAGGGGATCGCGGTCAGGTGCCACAGAAACGCCCAGAACACGAAGGAGAAGACGATGCTGATCGGGAGCATCAGGAGCTCCGCCTTGATGATCGAGGTGAACTTCGTCTGGGTGAGCTCGAACTGGCGGAAGAAGGTGGCGCCCCACGACATGTCATTCAGCGGGATTGGGGCGAACCAGATGTCCACGCCCCGGTAGCCGGAAAGCATGAAGGAGCCCTCGCGCACATACGGGATGCCGATCCCGTTGCCCGTCAGCCCGATCATCCGCGCCGAGACATAGGAGGTCAGCGGGGTCCAGATGAACCCGTAAAAGACCAGCATCGCGAGGGAAAAGCGCGGCACCAGCACATGGCACAGCCAGATGTACCCGATGGTGGAGATCACGAACATGACGCCCGCGAGCCACATCGGCCAGTCCCCCCGGCCCTTGGGCGGCGTCCAGGAGCCCCGCGCGCCGCCGCTCACCATCTCCATCGTGCCCTCGCGGCCCATGATGATGTCCACGTCGCTCGGCGGGCGGCCGCCGCGCGGCGCGGTCCCGGCGCGGGTCCGGAGGAACGCCCTGACCAGCGCCCAGATCCCCACCGCCGTCACGGCCAGCGCCACGCCGATGCCCACCGACAGCCAGAAATCGAACCAGGTCGCGGTCTGGGTCGGCAGGACCCCCATCCCCTTGCGCCAGGTCGGAAACATGCCGAAGTGCTGGAGGATCGGGTTGCCCAGGATGGAGGTGGCCACGCAGGAAATGAATCCCCCGACCACCGCCCAGAATGGGACGACCATCCCCCAGAGCACGGTGCCCAGGTCGAAGGAGAGGTTCAGCAGGGCGGAGGGCAGGATGTTCTCCCCGGCCACGGTGAAATCGGCCCAGGGAATCGGCAGGATCGCCACGGGGGCCGCGAAGACGAGGCCCGTGAGCGTGGGCAAGCCGATGTAGACCAGCCCGAACCCCAGCCCCAGCATGCTCCCCACCGAAAAGGCCCGCCAGCGCCAGGACTCCTTGCGGTCAGGCGACTCGGCCAGCGCGATGGAGCCCTGCGTGGCGATGGCGGCCATCGGGAAGGGTAGGCGCTCCAGGTCGGAAGTGATCCGGAACAGCGCGTAGCCCAGCCCGAAGAAGTTGAGCCGCCAGAGGACCGAGCCGACCAGGACCAGCCCGATGGCCATCCACCAGTCGTGGTGCCAGAGCGCCCGGTCCAGGATGCCCGGAGAATTCGCCGCGGGCGCGGCCCAATTCGGCATGCCCTGGGCCACGCCGAACGCAGCGGCCTGCGGGGAGGTACGGAGGAAGGCGTTCCAGACGAGCCCGGCAAACGCGCCGCCCCCCGCCAGGCTGGCGGCCACATGGTAGATGAGGTACATCTCCTGCTTCTTGAGGGCGTTCAGCGACCGGCGGGCCAGCTCGGCAAAGAGGATGATCGTAACCCACTCGGCGGCGGGGCCGAGCCCGGCGCCGGAGAACAGGGTGATGTAGATCGAGGCGGGCATCATCACGCACCCGACGAAGAAGGCCCCCACCACCGTCTTCCAGTTGAACCCGTCGATAAACTGAGTGTCGGGCTTTTGCGCCATCTTAAGGCCGCTCCGTCCCCGGCACAGCCGGGGACTTCGCGCCCCATGGCGCGCTACGCATGAGCATGCTGATTCTCCTTCTTCCCCGCCATGGCCTTCGCCGTGACGGCATACCGCGCGCGCGCGGGCTCGCCCAGCGACCGCCAGATCAGGAACTGCTTGCGGATCTCCTTCAGGAACCGGGCGTTGACCCGCCGCCAGGAGGCTGCATCGCCCGAAAGCCGGGTGATCACCAGCCCCGCGCTGGACTCATCGCCGATCCCCTCCGCGGTGGTG
>JAHFSL010000250.1 GCA_023265785.1 Candidatus Coatesiibacteriota bacterium
GGCCGGCGCGCCCCACCCGGCCAGCACGGCGATCCACCCCAGCGCCGCCGCCAGGGCCCATGCGTGCCGTCCCCACGCGGTGATGAACGCCGCCACCGCGAACGGATCGTGGCCCTGGGGAAACAGCCTCACGGTGCGCCCAGCGTCGCGGCATACCGCGCCCGCGCCGCCGCATAGCCCGTGTTGCCGGGGTCCAGCCTCGCCGCCTCGGTCATCTCGGTGAAAGCCTCACGGCGCCGGCCCCCGTCCCAGAGGGTCACCCCCAGGTTGTACCGCGCCTCCGCATAGCCCGGGTTCAGCCGGATCGCCGTGCGCCACGCCTGCATGGCCTCCTCCTTGCGGCCCCGGTAGTGCAGGACCTGCCCGAGGATGAAGGCCGCCTTGGGGCCCTGCGGCCCGCCCTCGCGTACCGCCGCCCGGAGCATGCGCTCGGCGTCGGGATACTCCTCCTGCCGGGCCAGCGTCATGCCCAGCAGGGCGCGCACGCCTTTGAGCCACGGCGCCCGCCGGAGGGTCGCCTCCAGCAGGGGCCGCGCCTCGGCATCCCGGTTCCAGATGAGGAGGTTCTCGGGATGGGTCAACAGCATCCACTCGTACCCGTCAAGCGACCGGCGGGGTCCGGGCCGGGGCAGGACCGCGAGCACCCCCGACTCCCCGGCCGTCACCACGGGCCGGGTCCACGCTGCAAGGAATTCCGCCGCGGCCGCGAGTTCCTCCCCCTGCCAGGCGTAGTGGTTGCCCACATCGCGGGTGCGCTGGCGCACCACAAGCAGGTGGGTCACGCCCTCCTCCCGCAATTTGCGGCGCAGGGCGGCCGGGTTGCCCCGGGCCTCCCGTAGCCAGCGCAGGAACAGCCCCGGCTGGATGTACTGGAAGTCGTGGTAGGTACGCCGCCAGATGTAGTGCGCCTTGATGTCCACCATCACGAGGAGCCGGGCGTGCGGCGGCAGGGAGGCGTTGGCCCACGCGGCCAGCGCGCCATAGTACGGCGCCGGGAAGAGCGACCGTGCCGCCTGGTCCCAGGCCGTCTCCCGGCCGAAGGCGAACGGCAGGGGATCAAAGAGCCGGATGTGCTCCATCGGCAGGCGGACGAGGTTGAGCGGCAGGAGCGCCACGAGCGCGAACGCCGCCGGCCGCACCGCCACCAACCGGGCCAGCCCGATCCCCGCCACGGCCGCGACCGCGGGGAGGATGGGCGTGGCGAACCGGATATCGGGCGTAAGCAGGGCCCACCCCAGGGTCAGGAGCCCGGCCAACATCCCGAGCCGGCGTTCCACCGCCGTGAATCCGCGCCGCAGGACCAGGCTGGCGGTCAGCCCGATGCCCACCAGTTCGGTGAGCCGGTCCCCCGCGCCGCCGCGCAGGAGCCGGCCCAGCGCGGTGAGCGCCGCCACCGGGTGGAAACTCATGCCCGTGACGGAAGCGGCATAGGCGCCCAACTGGAATGCCGTTTCGGGCCCGGCGGACGGGAAGACGCCGCCCAGGAACGGAGCCGCGGGATTGCCCGTCAGGAGCCAGCTCTTGGCGGCCCACGGCAGGAAGGTCACGCCGGCCGCGAGGTACGGGACCGGCCCACCGCGGAACCAGAGCAACGCCAGCGCCGCCAATGGAATGGCGGCCGTAAACTTGGCGGTCAGCGCCACTCCAAGCAGGAGCCCAGCCAGCCCGCCGGTGCCCAGTCCACCGGCCAGCCACAGATCTGCCGCAAGGCCGGCGAAGGCCGCCTGCACGAAATCGTTGTAGGCCCGGATGCCGATCGTGCCGGTGAGCGGGCTGACGAGGACCACGGTTGCGGCGAGCCATCCCGCGGTTTCGCCGGCCGCCCGCGCCGACAGCCGGCGGGCGCACAGGGCCGCGACCACCGCGCACGCGAGGTGAAAGAGCCGGGCCGACCCGCCGCCCCCGGTCCGGTCCAGATCGCCGGTGAGCATCAGCCACGCGGTCAGCATCTCGGTGGCCAGCGGAAAGGCGGTGAAGTGGTGGGTGGGGACATGGAAGATCCGGTGCTCGGCGACGAACCACGAGGGAACCCGCAGGTGATAGACCACGGCGTCCCACGAGCTGTCCGGATGGAGGGACACCGGGACCATGACAACGAGGGCTGCCGCACAGGCCAGCACGAGCCCCCTGATGACCGGTGACTCCGGCCAGAAAGCCGACCAACCCGCCCGCCGCCGCGCCGGGGCCGTGCCGGTCCACAGGGATACGGCGGCGAGTCCGAACGCCGACCCGAGGACGGGCCCGCGGAACATGAGCCCCGTGAGTCCCCACCCCAGCGTGAGCAGGGACACCGCCCCGAACCCCAGCCCCCAGCGCCGCAGGGGGTCCGCGCTGGCCCGGGGTGCCACCCACCGCCCGACCGGCATTCCGCAGGAAATCAGGATGAGGAACAGCAGGGCGGTCGCGCCGCAGGTCTCGAGGTGATGACGGATCGCATACCCCACCCCGGCGCCCTCCGTCACCGGCTTCCCCAGCCGGCGCAGGAGTTCCACGATCACCGCCCACCCCGGCAACCACGACGGCGCCGCGTCTGCGAGGGCATATGCGATCCACGCCCCCGCCAGTGCCGGCCCGAGCCGTCCCCGCATCACCCCGTCAGCGTATCAGGCTGTACCGCCGGAGCGTGGCGTTCTCAGGAAACAGCGCGGCGGCCCGCCGGAACACGTCGAGTGCCTCGCGATCCCGGCCCAATTGATGGAGCACCACGCCCGCATTGATCCAGACCGGGGCTTCGGCGCACGGGCCCGTGATCGCGGCCAGCAGATGCGGCATGGATTGCTGCCACGCTCCCCGGGCCGCCAGGAGTTCACCCAGCCGGGAACGGTACATTCGAATGCCCGGGGCCGTCCGCACGAGCCGTGTGAGCATGTCGATTTGATAATCCTCCGGCACCGGCATGCGCGGCTCGACATATTCCTCGGTCCCGGGCAGGTCGCGCAGGCTTCCCTCGAGCGGGCCCGGCACACGGCTCAGACGGTACGCCGCCCAGGTCCCGTTCTGGGCATCGGACCGGGGATCGCAGTAGACCTCGACTGCATGGCGCGACCACCACCCGGCCCACCGGCCGATTGCCGCCATCGTCATCCCGCGTCCCGTGAGCCGGCGCATCGTGGCGTTCCGCATGGCGGCATCCTGATTGACCGCGATGAGCGTGACGCCCATCTGCCGCACGCGGGCCCCGAGTTCCGCGTCCGTCCGCGAGGACGTGATCGCCGTCGCGAGGAGATCGCGGTCGGCGACGTCCTGCGTGAGCACGGGCCGTCCGCCGCCCAGCCCTCCGCTCCGGATATCGCCGGTCACCAGGAGGCGATCTCCGGCCGTGAGCGTCCGGGCGAGATATTCGCCGAGCCTCCCGTACGAGCCCAGGGTCCTATCCCGGCAGGCTCCCGCCTCCTCCAGCCCGAGCGCCGCCGCCAGCACCGGCCGGATTTCCGGACCCGCCTGCTGGAGTACGGTCATCTGCGGCATGGCCCCCAGCATCGCCAGCACCCCGAAGGCCGCCAGCGCGGCCGGGCGCCGTAGCCCGTCCCAGCACGGCACCGCCGCCAGCCACTCGGCCGCCGGCAGGACCAGCAGGAGGAAGGCCGGCTGGAGGTACCGCGGGTCGGGCCAGGTCGCTCCCCACGCCATCCCCGCCAGTCCGGCCACCAGGATCGCCGGTGGAGGCCAGCTCAGCCGAAATGTCCGGTACCGTGACAGGCCCAATCCCCAGACCACCAGCGGAAACCAGAGCACCGCGTGGGTCCACGCAGCCCCCGCCAACTGCCACGGCAGGCGGGGCACATCCGGCCTGAGCCAGAGATGGGCAAAGACATGGTTTCCAAAGCTCCGATCCCACCCCGTCCCGCCAAAGGCGTAGGGGTAGATCGGATTGCCGGTCAGCCACCAGGTCCTCGCCAGCCACGGCAGGGCGGCGGCGATCGCCGCCGGTCCGGCCGTTCGCGCGAACCGGACGGGCTGCGCGCGCAGGAAGACCGTCGTCCCCATCAGGCCGAGCGTGATGATGGCCGTCGTCTGCTTGGCGCAGAAGGCCCATCCCAGCGCCATCCCGCTCAGAGCCCAGAGGGTCAATCGGCCCCGGGTGCGCTCGCGCCCCGTCTCCCACGCCACGAACGCGAGCAGGCACAATCCGGAGGCGAAGAGATCGGGCTTGAAGACCGGAATGTGGTACGTCACGCCGCCGGACATCAGGACCAGGCCGGCGGTCAGCACGGCGGCCCGGTCCCCCGCCCGGCGGCGCACCCACCCGGCCGCGAGCAGGAGGACGGCCACGAGCGCCACAACGCTGACCACACGCGGCCCGGCCGGGCTCCCGGTCAGGTCCAGGAGGTGTTCGGTCAGCAAGGGCCACCGGTACTGAAGATGTGGCGCGTCGGTCACTTTATGGAATGCGCGAAACAGTTCGGGCGCGGCGACGTGATACGCGAGTGCATCTTCCGTAGCCTCCGGTACGAGCGCGAAGATGACGACGGCCAGCACGAAGGGGACCGTCATGGCGAGGATCGCGCCCGTCCCCACCGGGAGCGACCACCGCGACGGTCTCGCCCTGGCCAGGCACCGTACGGCGGTGACCGCCATGATGAAGCCCGCCGTCCGCGAGACGGGCCGCAGGAGCAACCCCGTCAGCCCGAGGCCGAACGCCAGGGCGGCCACGCCCGCCATGCCAACCAGGACACTCGCGCCGGTCATGACCAGCGGCGGAAGGTGGCGCATACTTCCCGACCACCCAAGCATCCGCCCCCCCCCGGCCCGGACGGCAGACCAGGCGAGCAGGCCCGCCACACCGGCCTGCCCCACGGCCAGCCAGTGGCGGGCGAAGACATCCACGCCCGGCCATCGGAGCAACGGCCCGGACGCCGCCACCAGGGCGGGCCACCA
>JAHFSL010000251.1:0-2706 GCA_023265785.1 Candidatus Coatesiibacteriota bacterium
TTGAGGCCCGGGCCGCGCGCCTGCACGGCGCCCACATCGCCTTCGAGACCGTGAGCGTCGGGGCCACGCTCCACCTCAGGATGGCGGCGGCGCTCGCCGAGGGACGCACGGGCCTGGCCAATGCGGCCCGCGAGCCGGAGATCGTCGACATGGCCGCCCTCCTGAATGCGATGGGGGGGCGGGTGACCGGGGCCGGAACCGACCGGATTGACGTCGAGGGGGTGAATCGCCTGCATGGCGCGGTGCACGACAACCTGCCGGACCGGATCGAAGCGGGGACCTTCCTGGTGCTGTCACTCATGTCCCGCGGCGCGCTGGCGGTCCGGGGCGTCCCGCGGGCGCACCTGGCGGCGCTGGAGGCCAAACTGCGCGAGGCGGGCGGCGCCCTGCAGGAGGAGGACGGCACCGTGCGGGTGGCGGGTCCTGACCGGTGGCGGGCCGCGGACATCTCCACCGTGCCGTATCCGGGCTTCGTCACGGACCTGCAGGCCCCCTGGACGACGCTGATGGCCCTCGCGGAAGGCACGGCGGTCATCCGCGAAACCATCTATGAAAACCGGTTCCAGCATGTCTCCGAGTTGGACCGGATGGGCGCTGACATCGCCGTCCGGGGATCCACGGCGATCATCCGGGGCATCCGCGCCCTGAAGGGCGCCCCCGTGATGGTCTCCGACCTTAGGGCCGGCGCCGCCCTGGTGCTGGCCGGGCTGGCGGCCGAGGGGACCACGGAGATTCACCGGGTCTATCACCTCGACCGTGGGTATGAGCGGCTGACCGAGAAGCTGCGGGCGGTCGGCGCCGACATCGAGCGCGTTCCCGGTCCGCAGGTCTAGCCCGACTTCGGGCTAAGATCAAGTATGCGGACCTACCGCTCCTCCTCCCGCGCCCAGATGCGCGCCTTCGACCGGCTGATGGCCGCGCGCTCGCGCCGGTTCCCTCCGGCCGTCCTCCGCACGGCCGCCCGGATCGTGGAGGATGTGCGCCGCCGGGGCGATGCGGCGGTGGTGGCCGCGGTCCGCCGGTATGACGGGGTGCGGCTGGTGACCCGCGGCCTGCGGGTTCCGCCGGCCCGGATCCGCGCGGCATGGCAGGCCCTTCCGGCCGCCGACCGCCGCGCCCTGCGGGCTTCGTGGGACCGCATCCTGGCCTACCACCGCCGGCAGGTGCCGCGGGGATACCGGGTGCGGACGGGACTCGGAAGCTTTACCCACGTGATCCGGCCCCTGGGTCGGGTGGCGATCCACATTCCGGCGGGCGCGGCACCGCTGGTGTCCACCCTCCTCATGTGCGCGGGCGCGGCGCGCGCGGCCGGGGTGCGCGACCTCGTGCTGGTCTCGCCCCCCCGCGGCGGCCAGGTCCATCCCGCCATCCTGGCGGCGGCCTGGCTGGCCGGCATCCGTGAGGCCTACAACGCGGGGGGGGCGCAGGGCGTGGCCGCGCTCGCCCTGGGCACGGGCACGATCCGGGCTGCCGACCGCGTGGTGGGCCCGGGGAACCTGTGGTCGCAGGCCGCCCGATGGATCACCCAGGGCGCGGGCCTCGACGGCCCCAGCGAGATCGCGGTCCTGGCGGACGCCACGGCGCGCGCGGAAGCGGTCGCCGCGGATCTCGTGGCCCAGGCCGAACACGCCGGGGATAATCCTGCCGTCCTGGTGACTCCCTCGCACACCCTGGCCGCCGCGGTTGCCATGGAGGTGGGGCGGCAATTGCGCACCCTGCCCCGGGCGGCGGTGGCGCGGACCTCGTTCCGCCGGTTCGGGGCCACGGTCCTCGTGCGCTCGCTCCTCGAGGGGCTGTCCGTGTGCGAGCGCTTTGCTCCCGAGCACCTGGCCATCGTCGCCCGGGGGGCGGACAGGCTTGCCCGGCGCGCGCGCTGCGCCGGGACGGTCCTCATCGGAGCGTCCTCGCCGGTGGCGGCCGCGGATTACGGGGTCGGCCCCAATCATGTCCTTCCGACCGCGGGCACGGCGCGCTATGCTTCTGGTCTGGGCGTGAAGGACTTTCTCAAGTTCGTCAACCTGACCCGGTTGTCGGCCCGCGGTCTCAAGGCGGCCGGTCCCGGGCTGGCGCGGATCGCCCGGATGGAGGGCCTGGAGGGACATGCGCGAAGCCTCGAGATCAACCGTGGGTAGGCGGGTGGCCGGCGGCCGGGTGCGGACGGCGCGGGTCGTTCGCCGGACGCGCGAGACGGCGGTGGACCTGGCCCTACGGCTGGATGGAATGGGGAAGCCACCCGTCGTAATGACCCCGCTTCCGTTCCTGAACCACATGCTGACGCTGACCGCGGCCCACGCGGGGTTCGACCTCGTCCTGCGGGCCACGGGTGACACGGACGTGGACGACCACCACCTCGTGGAGGACGCCGGCATCGCGCTCGGGCAGGCCCTCCTGCGCGCGCTGGGGGACCGCCGGGGCATCCGCCGGTACGCCGATGCGACCGTGCCGATGGACGAGTCGTTGGTCCAGTGTGCGCTCGACCTGTCGGGCCGTCCGCTCCTGGCCTACGGCCTGAGGCCGTCGGCGCGCCGCATCAAGGCCTTTGATACCCAATTGGTCCGGGAATTCTTCGAGGGGTTCGTGCGCGATGCCCGGTGCACCCTGCACCTGCGCCAGTTGAAGCGGGGCGGCAACGCCCACCACGAGGTCGAGGGCGCGTTCAAGGCCTTCGGCAGGGCGCTGGGCACCGCCGTGGAGCGGACCGGTCGG
>JAHFSL010000251.1:2716-4867 GCA_023265785.1 Candidatus Coatesiibacteriota bacterium
GGGGTTCCGTCCACGAAAGGCTCGCTGTGAGATCGCGACCCCGCATCGTGGTCGTGGATCTGGCGATGGGGAACCTGCGGTCCGCGGCCAAGGCGCTGGAACGCATGGGGGCGGCGGTGTCGGTATCCTCCGCACCGGCTTCCCTGCGCCGTGCCGATGCGGTCGTCCTGCCCGGGGACGGCGCCTTTGCCGCCGCCATGTCCCGCATGCGGCGGGACGGCTGGATCTCCCGGATCACCGGGTGGGTACGGGAGCGCCGTCCCCTCCTGGGGATCTGCCTGGGCCTGCAGGTGCTGTTCGAGGAAAGCACTGAATTCGGCCGCCACCGCGGGCTGGCATGTTTCGCGGGCCGGATCGTACCGTTTCGGCGCACGCTGACCGTTCCCCACATGGGCTGGAACCGGCTGATCCCCGTGCGCCGATCGTGGCTGACCATGGGTTTGCCCGCGCGATCGTATGTCTATTTTGTCCACTCCTTTTTTCCGAAGCCGGAGGATCGCGGGCTGACGGCGGCCGTGACCGAGTACGGGGGACGGATCTGCGCCGCGATCGAGTCCGGCGGCGTGGCCGCAATGCAGTTCCATCCCGAGAAGAGCCAGCGACCCGGCCTCCGGCTCCTGCGCAATTTCGTCGCCCGGGTCCGTCGCGCCGGCTGACGGGCCATGGAGGTCATTCCGGCCATTGACCTGATCGGCGGCAAGGTGGTCCGGCTCACGCAGGGGGACTACACCGCCGAAACCTCCTACGGGATTGAGCCGGGCGCGGCGGCCGCCCGGTTCGCGGCGGCGGGGGCCACCCGCCTCCATGTCGTGGACCTGGATGGGGCCCGCGTGGGGGCCCCGGTTCACCTGGGTCTGGTGGCGGCCATCGCCCGGGGCACCGGGCTGGACATCGAGTTCGGCGGGGGCCTCCGGACGCGCGAGGCGATCGGGCAGGCGTTGGCCGCGGGCGCGGGTCGGGTCATCGTGGGGACGGCCGCGTGGCGCGACCAGGAGCTGATGCTCTGGATGGCCCGGACGCACCCGGCCCGGGTCGCCGTGGCCCTGGATATCCAGGACGGCCGGCTGGCGGTGGCGGGGTGGAAAGAGTCGGGTGTCCTGACCACCGCGGAGGCCGTGGCCATGCTGGCCGCCCTGGGGATCACCCAGGCCGTCTTCACGGATATCGAGGGCGATGGGACCCTGCAGGGACTGAATTTCGACCGGGTCGGGACGGTGGTCCGGCTGTGCGGCGGGGCGGGCATCCGGCTGACGCTGGCCGGGGGGGTGCGGGACCTGGAGGACATCCGGGGGGTGAAGCGGTTCGCGGCTGAGGGACTGGAGGCGGTGGTTGCGGGCAAGGCGCTCTATGAGGGGACCCTCGATCTCGCCGCCGCGCTGGCGGTGGCGCGCGCCGCCTGACGGGATTTCGCTAGAATAACCACCTTCCTGTCATGCTGGCTAAGCGCATCATCCCCTGCCTGGACGTCAAGGGTGGCCGCGTTGTGAAGGGCGTGAAGTTCCTGGCCCTCAAGGACGCGGGCGACCCGGTGGCAGCCGCGCGCCGGTACGACGCCGCGGGCGCCGATGAACTGGTCTTTCTCGATATCACGGCCTCGCACGAGCGGCGCAAGACCATCCTGGAGGTGGCGCGGCGCACGGCGGAATCCTGCTACATGCCCTTCACGGTGGGGGGTGGGGTTTCGACCGTGGAGGATGTCCGGGCCCTCCTGGCCGCCGGCGCGGACAAGGTGTCCATGAATACGGCCGCGGTCCGGAGCCCCTCACTCATTCGGGCCGCGGCGCGGCGATTCGGGAGCCAGGCGATTGTCCTGGCCATTGACGCCCGCCGGGAGGGGCCCGGTCGGTGGCGCGTGTTTACCCACGGCGGCCGGTCGCCCACCCGGCTGGACGCGGTGGCCTGGGCGCGGCGCGGTGCCGCCCTGGGGGCGGGTGAGATCCTGCTCACGAGCATGGATGCGGACGGGACCAGGGACGGCTACGACCTGGAGTTGACCCGGGCGGTGGCGCGCGCGGTCCGCGTTCCCGTCATTGCGTCGGGGGGCGCCGGAACGCTGGCGCACCTGGCGGAGGCGTTCACGCGCGGGGAGGCCGATGCGGCCGTGGCGGCATCCATTTTCCACTTCGGGACCTACTCCATCGGGCAGGCCCG
>JAHFSL010000252.1 GCA_023265785.1 Candidatus Coatesiibacteriota bacterium
CCGGCGCCAGCAGGAGAACGGGCATGAGATAGAGCAGGATGGTCCACGGCGAGAACCACATGGTGGTTGTGCCGCGCCAGAGTGCCCCCAGGAGCTCCGCCGCGCGCTGGTCCGGCCAGCTGGCGCTGATGGCCACCGAAGCCAGCGGCATGGAGCGCAGGAGGGTCGCCATGTTCCAGTCCTCCCAGCCCAATGAGGGAAGGAAGTGCGCGGCAAACGGGTAGACGGGATTCCCGGTCCACAGGAAGTTTCGGGCAAGCCAGGGCGCGCACGGAACCAGCGCCACCCCACCGACGACAACCACCCACCGACCGAGCCGCCGTGGGCCGCCGCCCCACGGTGCGGCCCCCAGCGCCAGCATGCCCGCCAGCGCGACCCCCTGGTACTTCGTCACCGCCGCCAGCCCCAGCGCCAGCCCCACCTCGCGCGGGTGCCCCCGGCGCGTGGCCAGGACGGACAGCGCCGCGGCCAGGAGCAACCCGGTGTCAGGATGGCCCTCGCCCGCCAGCGCCATCGCCGCCCCCAGCCCCGCCACCAGCCAGCCCGCCAGCGGCGAGTCCGTCGCGGCGGCCACCGCAGTGGCCGCGGCCCCCAGAACGATGACCTGTGAACACACCACCACGCCCGGATGATTCACAGCCGCCCAGGGCAGGGCCAGCATCTCGAACCCCAGCGGCATGGTCATCAGGAGGTTGCCGGCCTCGTGGTGGATCCGGTGGCCCAGCGCCCAGAGCACCGGCAGGCCCCAGTGGTACTCCAGCAGGTCCACATCCGTCACGGGCTGGAGGGGCGCCGCCAGCACCCACGGAAGGGCGGGGAGCAGGCAGAGGACCGGCCACCCGGTTGCCCAGGACACCGACCGTGCCCAGGCCACCGGCGCATGCCACAGTCGTTGCCGGGCCGCCTCGCCCACGACCCCCACCAGGAGCAGGCCAAGAATCGACCGGTGAAGCAGTCCGGCATAGCACAGTCCCGCGAGAACCGTGGAACCCGCGAGAAGCCCCGCCGCCAGCGCGAACCCCTCTCCGCCCGGTGCCCGGCTCCGGAGCCACCGCCCGATCCGGCGGCCCGCGGCCCACCATCCCAGCATCACGGCCCCAGCCACCGCGAACAGCACCCCATCCGTCAACAGGTTGATGAGGAACGAAGCCGGCCTGAAGCCGCCGAACGATGGGCGAAGGGCAGCCATCCCGATCACCAAGGGATGATGGGCATGAGCCAGGATAAGCAGAACCGCTCCCGCCAGACCCAGCCCGCGCGCCGTCCTCCCCCGCGATGTCACCGTCGTATTCTGTCACGCCCCATCGGGGCGCGCCGCGACCGTGTCAGCCCGCGGACCGGATCCGATAGGCGCGGTAGCGTCCCCCCGCCTGGGCGGACAACGGTGTACAGCCGGTGGCGAGAAACCGATCCAGCAAGAGCAGTTCCCGGGACGTCACGAACATCCGGTACTGGGCCGCCATCTCCGGGGGGACCGCCACGCAGATGAAAAGGTGGGTGACACCCGCCTGCCGGAATCGCCTGCGCAGATCCACCGCTCCGACGGACCGCTCGAGGGCGTCCTCGATCAGGCTCCGGTCATGCATGAGACTCGGGCACATCCGCGCATGCGCCCAGTACACCCTCGGCTCCTGCCAGGTGGCCACTGCCCCACGTGAATGGGTGTCTGCCGCAAGGGCCTGCAAGGCCCCTTCCATGGCCGCCGTGCGCGGCGCGGCGGCCACAAAACGGGCCTCGTCCCCACCGACAGCGACGCGGAGGCGCCATGACTCCATCGCGCCCCCGATCATGCTCGTGGGCCGCGCCAGGTCGGGCACATTGGCGAAGGCCAGCAGGGCCACCATCGCGGGGATGCCGTACCGGATCCGGCCCGCCAGGCGTGACCACAGCACCGCGGCCAGGGCCGTCATGGGGAGCATCCACCGCATCGCCCACCCCGCCAGGAAACCGAAGACCCAGGAACCCAGGACGGTCGCCCCGAGCCAGCGGTCGATCGCGCGCGACGGCTCGCGACCTCCACCCCGACCGACAAGACACAGCGGCACAAGGTACAGCACCAGCAGGATGCCGCCGACCTCCCAGATGTCGTTCCGGAAGAGGTCCTCGAGGCCACCAATAATCCGGAACGGGACGCTGAGGCAATGCGCGGGGGTCCGCTGGATCAGGTACCCTCGGGCGAAGGCCGCATATTTTCGTGCCGGCTCGGAGTCGGTCAGGAAGGGAAAGAGCGGCGCGCCCGCGAGGAACCAGTTCTTTGCGAGCACCGGAAGCAGCGGCACGGCCATCACCGCTCCCGCCGCCATCACCCGTCGTCCCCGGACCGCCATCAAGCCGGTGCGCCCGGCCAGCCCCGCCAGGACGAACACCGCGGTGAGCGAGCCGGTGTACTTGCACGCCCCGGCGAGGCCCCCCCAGAGCCCGGCCGTCAGCCACAGGCGCGCCGTGGGCCGCCGCCACCACCCGACGAACGATTCGACGCCAAGCACGGCATACAGGGTGGGCTGGAGATCCGAGAGCGGCGTGAGACTCTCGGCCGCCGCCAGTGGCACCAGGAGCCATGCGACCGCCGCGCCCAGGCGCCCCTCCACGCCGGACCCCGCCCGTCCCGCGATTCTCGCAACCACCACGGCCACGCCCCCCAAATGCAGCCAGTTCAGGAATCCCGGCCCCCGCCAGTCCCCGCCCAGCAGGAGCCCCCAAGCGAATCCCCCGTGCACGAGAAACGGCCACGAGGCGGGCATGAACCAGGGCATGGCCACCACCCGATGCCGGATCACGAATTGCTGGGGTAGGAGCAGGTGACCGCCAATCGCGTCATAGAGCGTGGGAGGAATGCGGGAGAGGACCAGCGTGCCCACGAGCACCACGGCGATGATGCCGGCCAGCATGAACGAGGTCAGGGACGCGGTCCACCCGCGCCGGGCACTCGCAATCGCCCGCGCCGTTTCACCGGGAAGAGCGGTGAACAACAGGACGGTGCCGAGGCCGGTGAGACACCAGGCCGGCAACGGCAAGAGGAGCCCGCAAAGCCCGAATCCCCAAAGCAGGAACGCGGCACACGCCAGACCCGCCGCAAAAAGCCTGACGTACCCCCGTTCGGATCGGAGCCAGCCAAGGGCAGGACTTCCCAGCCCTGCCGCACCCATGGCCAGAAGACACGGGATCACGTGAATCTCCCGCGCCCGGAATTCATGGACCCTGGGGTCGGCCCTTACCAGCCCTCGAGCATCTTGAGGACAATCTCTGCGGCAAGGTCGCGGGCCAGCCGGCGCTGGGCGTCCGGCTCGCTTTCGACCGCCAGCCCGCTGGCGGGGATCACCACCTGCGTCGTGCCACGATCGGCCGTATGGAGATCAACCGGCGCGGCGGAATAGGCAGGGGCCTGGGTGGCCGCCACCGCCTGGACCCCACCCGTCTTTGCGACGGAACCCGTTGCCTCGGAATTGCGCGTCGCCCAAAGGCTCCTCGACTGACCGGCATCCTTCAGGGAAACGCTTGCCGCCAGCCGGAGATGGTATTCACGGACCACATTGTTGGCATCGAATCGGGACGGCTGGCGGTCATAGGCCGTAATGGTCCCTCCCAGGACGGCATCGGCCCCGGCGGCGTCATCCACCACCGTCAGCCGGCCGTCCAGTCGGGCGGCGCGGCGCAGTTCCTCGACGACCAGGGTGGGCAGGGCCGCCTCGCCCGTGGCATTGGCGAACGAAGCGATGGCGAGCGTTTTTACCCCCGGGTCCAGTCGCCGCACCCCCACCGACTCGCACCCCGCCGCGGCCACCGCGGCAAGGAGAAGAGCGGCCATCACGCGGTGCATCCCGGTCAGACTACCAGATTGACCAGTTTGTCCGGAATGATGATCCACTTGCGCACGGGTTTGCCCGCCACCGCGGCGGCCACCGTGGCATCGGCCAGCGCGGCGGCCTTGACCGCCTCCTCGCCCGTCCCCCGGGTCAGCGCCAGCGTCGCCCGGTGCTTCCCGTTCACCTGAATGGGTATCTGGACAATTGCTTCAGTGGCCGCACCCGGATCGGAAGCCGGCCACGCAGCCTCAAAAACTGACGGCTTTTCGCCAGCCAGGCTCCACCATTCCTCGCTGAGGTGCGGTGCGAACGGAGCAACGAGAACAATAAGCCGCTTGAGCGCGAATGCCCGGGGAGCAGGTTCCGGTTCCATTTCATTGTCCGGCGCACCCAGCTCCTTGAGAAACAACTCCAAACCGTTCGTAAATTCCATGAGCGAGCTGATGGCCGTGTTGAAGTGAAAATGCTCTGCGGCATCATGAGTCACCTTCTGTACGGCCCGGTGTGCAAGTTGACGGTGACGTTTTCCTTCCTTGGTTGTTGCGATGCAATCGCCGGGAGAATAAGGATGTTGTGTCAGAATCTCTGCTTCAGTCCGAACCAATCGATCAATCCGCTTCAGCCACCGGGCGATGCCCTCGATCCCCTTGTCGCTCCACTCCACTTCCTTGTCGGGGGGGGCGATGAACATGGTGTAGGCGCGGGGGACATCGCACCCGTACCGGGCGACCATTTCGTCGGCAGCGACGGTGTTGCCTTTCGACTTCGACATCATTTGGCCGCCCTTGGTGACCACGCCCTGGGTGAAGAGCGCGGCGAAGGGCTCGTCCTGGGTAACCAGCTTGAGGTCAAAAAGGACTTTCTGGAAGAACCGGGCATAGAGCAGGTGGAGAATGGCATGCACAATCCCGCCGATATACTGGTCCACCGGCATCCAGTGGCGGGTCGCGGCCGGCTCGAAGGCGTGCGTTGTGGATTGCGGTGAGCAGTACTGCAGAAAGTACCAGGAGGAATCCATGAAGGTATCCATCGTGTCCGTCTCCCGCCGGGCGGGCTTGCCGC
>JAHFSL010000253.1 GCA_023265785.1 Candidatus Coatesiibacteriota bacterium
CACGGGACCGCCTCCCCATGTGGTATCTCCTCGCCCCGGTCACGGCGCCCGGCGTCCTCCAGAACGGATTCACCAGTGCCATGGATGTCGGCCGGCCCGACGACTACACGCGCGCGGTGCTCGCGGGCAGGCGGCTGTGGCCCGGCCATGACCACGCGGCGTACCTGGCACCCCGTGAAACCCGCCACATCCGGGGCGACGTGACCCTCGGGGTCACCGATCATGTCCTGCTGACGAAGCATCCCGACACCATCAACCTCTGTTTCTCCAATTGCGACATCAAGGGGCGGAGTTCCGCCGACTGGGTGGGGTTCGGCGTCCTGCCGCCCAACGCCGACCTGGAGATTCCGTACCGGGCGGTGGTTCCGGAGGGTGTGGACGGCCTGCTCATTGCGGGGAAGGCCTATTCGTGCACCCATGACTTCCTCGCGACCGCCCGGATGCAGGCCGACATGCAGAACCAGGGTGGGGCGATTGCGCTCGCCGCGGTCCAGGCCGTGCGCCGTGGCGTCGCGCCCCGTGCGGTGGATGTGCCGGCCCTCCAGGCCGAGTTGGAGGCCCGCGGCGTCTTGCCGCCGGGGCTTGCCGGCCGGACGGTCACGCGGGTGTCCGCGCTGGAACCTGCGGTCGTACGGTCTCTGCTGGCTTCCCTGACGGGAGAGGAGCCCTTTCACCTCGAGCAGGGCTTTGACGACCGGATCACTGAGCCGCTCGTCATCGTGCGGCTCTGCGCGGCCGGCCCGGCGGCCCTCCCGGCCATTCGCGCCTCCCGGGAGGGGGCGACCGGCCGCCGGCGCCTCCTGCTGGCCAGGATTCTGGCCTGGCACGGCTGTCCTGACGGGGTCCCGGATATCGTGGAGGCGATCCTGGGGTTGCTGGCGGGCCATGCCCTTCCCCCCATCGCCTGGCGCTACCGCTACGCGGGCGTCCCCCCCGATAACGGTGTGATGCCGGAGGCGTGCCATCTCCTGCACGCCCTCGCGCTCGTGCCCGACGAGCGCATGCTGGCCGTGCTGGACCGGATGGTCGCGCTGTACGATCCGCCGGTGGATGATTTTCGCGACCGGATGAAGGGTGTCTACTACTACGCGGACGAGATCGCCACGGCGGCGGAGCGCTGGGGTGACCGCCGCGCGGTGCCGGCCCTGTCCCTGCTGGCAGGCCGGGGGGCCCTGCGCGGCCGGGAGGTTGTTTCGCTGGAGCCCGACTTCATCATGGACCGGCTGGCCTACCTGGAACTGGCGGTGGCGCGGGCGCTCGCCCGGTGTGGCGATCCGGCGGGTGCCGCCACCCTGGTGCGGTATCTCGGCGACGCCCGCCACCTGTTCGCCGCGCATGCCCGCAGTGAGCTGGCGGTGGTGGCGGACACCGACCTGGGCGCCGACCCGGGTCCTTGGACCGGATGGCTTGCGGCCCAGGGCGGCCCACTCACACCCCGCCCCTGGACCACCCGGATCGACTAGTTCACCGTCACTCTATAGGCCCAAGGGGCCTGTCGCTCCGCGGCCATCGCTAGTTCACCGTGACGCGATAACACACGCATCCCGTGGTACCCACGCCTGACATGGGAATGGTCCATCGGAGCCAGAAACTTCCCGCCGTGGGATTTCCGGTAGTAAACGCTGCCGGCGGGGTAACCGACGCGGCAGTGGAATAGGCCGTGATGGGGGCGACCCCGTCGGTATTTCCGCAATCGAACGCCGCCGTGCCCGCCTCGGGCAGGAAGGTCGTCCCCCGTGGCACTGCATCCGTGATGACGAAAGTGAAAGCTGACGCACTCGAATAGTTGCTCCAGCACACACGGAACTGGACAGTGTCACCCGAGGCGCTGACCTGCAGGCGCGGTTCCTTGCTGAGCTTGACGTCAGCTCCGACGACCATCACGACGCCCAATCCGGTGATGGAACCGTCGGTCGTATCCGCCGCGGAGATCGTCTGAAGGCCAAGTCTGGTGAAGGTCACATTGAAGAAGATGCGGATCCCGTTCTCGTCCGGCAGGGCCCCGTTGTTATTGCACGCGCCCGGGGTCGAGGACCACGTGAAGTTGTACGCATCCATTGGCGTTCCCTCAATCTTGGCCGCCGGATCGGTGGACGTCCAGGAGGTGGTCCCGCAGTAATCCGTCTTGGTCCCCGAGGTATCCAGGACAATGACCGTCATCCAGAACGACTGCCCGGAGAAGACCACGGGCGGGGCGATGATCTGATAATGCGTCCCGGTCTGCAGGAACGGGGCGGTGTAGCCCTTCTGGGAAAACTTGCACTGGATAAATTGGGACATGGCGTTCCCGAAGGAGGGACCGGGCACGACATCAAACCGCCAGTTGGTGGTGGCCCCGTTGGCATCGTTGGTCATTGAGGTAAAGGAGATGCAGACATCGGGTCCCCCGGCCGTATACCGGGCGGTGGCCCCGGATTCCGACACCATCTGGATCGACATGTCCTTCTTGGGGCAGAAGACATTGACCGTCTGGATCTCGGTGAATCCGGCGCCGGATCCGCACTGGTAGCCCTTGCACGAACCACAATCCGATCCGGCCTGGTGGAGCCAGAACTGGGTCCCGGTCTGGTTCCCGGTGGCGCCGTGGATGACCGACCCCCCGGCGTGGGGGGCGTAAATCATGGCACCTCCCAGAACCTGGATAGGCCCGCCCGCGACGAGGCGAATCTTGTACAGGCCCAGGGAATCGGTGTCGAACGGGCTTCCGTCCCGGTTGTAGAGCTTTGGATTCCCCGGGGCCGCCAGTCCGGCCGGAATGGTGTCCACGGCCAGAAGAGACCATGATCCTGACGTGCCGTTCAGCAGGGCGGGGACGGGGGGGGCCGGGAAGTTGTTGTCAGGCGTGTACCGCCAGATTTCAACCTTGGCCGTGATTGCGCCCGTGTTCCCGATGACACATCGGTGGGGCAGGGTTCCCGGAATGAATCCGCCCTTGGCATTGCTCACCGAGGAGCCCTGCACATACCCGTAAAACGTCCCGGTTCCGACGGTGGAGACCACGTTTCCGGTCTCCCGGGTCGGGAAGTAGGTGGCGAAGTCGTTGCCCCCGAACGAACAGCAGGGCGCAATTTCGTTGGAGATGTTGAATGAGTGGTTGACCACCAGCTGGACCTCGGAGGAAACAGTCCGCCAGGCCCCCGTTTCGGAAGGGGTGGGCGTCCCCCCGTCGTAGGCCTGCGCCTCTCCGGCCAGGTCCCAGGTCCGAACGTAATCCCATGATAGTGCGGTGGCATCCCAGTGAAAGACATGGACGGTCGTTGCCCGCGTGGCATCCACCGTGCCATAGGCATCCTTGGCCGTGCTGATGAGTCCCAGCGTGTCATTCCCGCCCGCCGTTCCGTCGTAGTACCGCTTCCAGGCGTAGTGCATCAGTCCCGTGTAGGAAAGGGATGAGGCTGGTGCCATCGCGGCATTGTCATCGCCGTTGGTGGTGGGGTAGGCGAGCATCTGCCAGAGCACGGGCGCATTCGAGGTGAGCTTGTAGACATAGTTCGCCGGATAGGCGCCGGGGCAGGCGGGATGGTTGTACTGTGCCGGGATCCGCTCGATCTTGCAGCCCGCCGACCCGCCCCCCGCGATCGCGCCGGAACCCAGGGCGCAACTCCCGTTTCCCGGGAACCCCCCCAGGCAGTCCCCGATCAGACACCCGATGGATGCGCTGGGTCCGCCCGTGGTGGCGAAACCGGCCCCCTCGTATTCGATGCCCCGCAACTCGAACTGCGACTTGAGGTTGAGCGGGAAGAATGCGATGAAGAACCCGGCGCACGGGACATCCGACCCGGCGATGCCGACATAGCTCACGTAGGTGGTCGGCAAGACGATCGGAGCGACATGCGTGAACACCCTCGGGATGCCGGAGTGTCCCGTTCCGGCCACAATGTTTGAGCGCCCGTATTCAAGGATCGCGGCCTGGTTGATGGCGGTGGAATTGGCCGGGACGGTGGCGCGCACCTGCGATTTCCAGCGGAGGGTCAGCGTCAGTCCGGGCGGCATATCGAGCGCCCAGGTCAGCAGGGTGGTCGTGCCGGCCACCTGCCGGCCCGGGGTGGCGGCCGCACAACCGCCCGGGGTCATCGTCCACCCCAGGCAGGGATCATCGAACCCGCAGCCGGCGCACCAGGGGTCCAATTCCGCGGGGACGGTATCCCAGACGCGCACGTTCCACCATGTTTTTCGCGTGGAGTTGTTCTTGAGATAGATCGAGTAGGTCATCTCGTCGGGGGGACTTCCCATGGCAGCCGAGAAGAGTAGATCGTTGTCGCCAAGTTTCCAAAAGAGGAACCGGCGGACGACGGTGGTGACCTGGGGCGTCGTCACGCCCGCAAAGCCGCATCCGGTGATGCCGTTGAAGGTGACCTGCGCGCGGTTGTCGAGCCGCTGGCCTTCCGGGGCCGCCACATCACCCGACCCCGGTTCAAACGACTCGCCGTTGCCCCAATCCATCGTCAACCCGAACCGGACCTGCCCGGTGGGTCCGCCCGTGACGGCCAGCGGGCCGGGAATGGTCCACCGCAGGCGGGTGGGCGGGCCATAGTCCGGGTCCCATCCCGCGTCCGCCGCCGGGACGCCACTGCCGGCGACATAATGCGTGTACGGTGGCTGGGTGTCGGTGACCTGGATGCTGGTCAGGGCCGAAGTCCCCGGGCGCCCGTAGGTAATGGTGTACGTTACCGTGTCGCCGGGGGCTGCGGCATCGGGACCCTCCTTGAATGAATACACGATGGTGTGGCTTGCGCCGAACAGGTCGAACCACGGGATGGCGCATCCCCCGTTGTCAAACAGCGAGCCCCACCATGTCGCATTGTTGGCGCTGTTGATCGGCAGACCCATGTTGACCCTGCCATTTGGCGTGGGGCACGGGCCGA
>JAHFSL010000254.1 GCA_023265785.1 Candidatus Coatesiibacteriota bacterium
CGGGATCACCCACCACCAGCGCAACCGCGTACACCATGTGCACCGGACCCAGGTATGACCAGAAGAAGAACCGCTCCAGGAAGATGAACTTGTGCTCGAACAGGAAGCGCTGGGGGAGGGCGAGGTGGTACCGCAACGGGTCCTGGAAGATTTCGGGCGCCAGCGCGAGCAGGAGCAGGGTCCAGCCGACCAGCCCGGCCGGCAGGAGCGTTCCCAGGTCCATGGGCTCGGCCGGTTCCGGGGCGGCGAAGGGCCGGGCGTAGCGGCGCAGGGCGTCCGCGGCGCCCACCGCCAGGAGAAAGGCCATGGCGCCAACCAGCACGGGCGTCAACCAGAGACCCGCCAGTCCGGCGCCCAGTGCGACGAGGGAAAAAGCCAGCCAGCCCAGCGCCGAATCGCGGCCGGCGGCGCCCGGAGAAAACTTCAACCACCGGGCGGTTCGAAGGCCGGGGCGGCGTCCCCCCAGGGCAAGGCCGGCCAGACAGGCCGCCAGTGCGCCGGCACGCAGCAGGAACCGGGGCAGGTCGGGAAGGCCCTCGGCCCCGATGCACGGGAGCCCCCGGGCGACATACTCGTGGAAGCCCGACAGAAGGGGTGTATGGAGATACCAGAACATGACGGCTCCGCACCAGATGGTGACGAGCAGGGAGGGGATCGAACCGGAAGCCATCATGGGGCGCGAGGCCTGATCGAGGATACAATATCCACAGGGTGCCGGAGCGCGTGAGCACAGGACGAAGGCCCGCTCCCCGCCGTTCGGGCGCGTTCACCGCCCGGCAGACCGGGCGCTGGGTGCGCCTCCTGCTCGTCAACGTCGTCGTCCTTGGCGTGGCGCTCGAGATGGGACTGCGGCTCGGCTCGCTGGTGAGCGCATCCCTGCGGAGAATCCTCTACCAGCGCGAGGCCTGGCCCGGCCAGGATTACCGGGACGTCCGCTCCGCCCGCGACCTGACCGCGGCGGCGTGGCAGGGGCTGGGCCCGTACGGGGATTGTGACGGGTTTGTGCTCAACCGGGATGGACTGCGCACCACCGACTATGCCTTGGCCCGACGGCCCGGGACGCGGCGCATCGTGGTGCTCGGCGACTCGTGTTTTGTGGAGGCCGGCGGGGTCCGGGACGCCGACCATGTCGTCACCCGGCTCACGGCCGCACTGGGAACGCGGATGCCGACTGAGGTCCTGGACCTGGCGGCGACGGGAACCGGCCCCCGGTTCTACCGCCGCATGCTCGAGGTCGAAGGGGTCCGGTTGGCCCCCGATGCCGTGGTCGTGGGATTCTTCGTCGGCAACGACCTGACCGACGAACCGGTGGACGCCTGGACCTTCACCCCCGCCGCCCGATTGGGCGCCCGGTGGTGGGGGTTCAGGCTGGCCCGCAACCTGGTGCACCTGGCAACCTACACGCCCGATCCCGGGATGGCGTTTCGCCAGCCGTGGCGGCCGTCGTGGCCCCGGCAGGCGGGCGCGGTCCGCGCCTACCCGTTCCCCGGGGAGCCGGAACCGGCGCTCACCGATGCGGCCTGGTTCGCCCAGCAACGGGACCGGTCCATCGTCTTTGATCCGGCCTGGCTCCCCGAACTCATGGCGCAGTGGGCCGCCGTCCGGGAGACGCTGGCGGGGATCGCCGAGGTGTCCGCCGTGGCGGGTGCCCGACTGCTGGTGGTGGTCATCCCCGACGAGACGCAGGTCAATCCGGCGCTGGCCGCGCGGGTCTGCACGGCCCGCGGCGGCGTGCCGCTCGACCTCGACAAGCCCCAGCGCCTCCTTGGGGCCTTCCTGCGTGAGCGCGGCGTGGCCGCCCTGGATCTCCTGCCGGAGTTCCGGGCCCGGGCCGCCGCCGGCGTGTCGTTGTACATGCCGCGTGACGGTCATTGGAACGCTGCCGGCCAGCGGCTGGCGGCCGTCCGAATCGCCGCCCGGCTCGAGGCCCTGCTCGCCCCCGGCCGCTAGTCCGTGTCGCCGGGGCCCTGCAGGACCCGGAGGGCCCCGGACCGCGTCCCCACGGCGAGCGTGCGCCCGTCCGGGGTGCAGGCCAGGGCGGTGACCGGATCGCCTCCTACGGGCACGAGGGTGCGTCCCTGGGCGGCGCTGTCGGGAAGCCGGGCGATGACCGCACCGTCCCATCCGCCCGAGAGAATCCATCCCGCCCGGCTTCCGCCTGCCACAGCCAGTGCGGAAACCGGCCCGGCATGTTCCGAGAAAATTCCACGAACGGCGAGCGTTCCGGGCGTCGGCGACCACCAGACCCGCACGGTCCCGTCCCAGGACGCGGAGACGGGCCAGCCCCAGGGGGTGGCCGCCAATCCTGACACGATCCCGCGATGGCCCGCGGCCCGGGCCACGAGGCGCCCGGTGGCCGGGTTCCAGGCGGCGAACGAGCCGTCGCCCCAGCCTCCCGTCAGCAGCAGGCCGGACCCGGGCAGCCAGGCGATGGCACGCACTTCGCCCTGGTGCAGGACCATGGTGTGTAGGACCCGCAGGGTGGCGCCGTCCCGCCATTCGACCAGTCCGGAGGCCCGGCCCACGGCCAGCCCGGCAGGGGATCGGCACCAGCACAGGGCCGTGGCCACATCCGTGCCGATGGAGACCTTCACGGGCCTTGTGAGGAAGCCAACAGCCGTCGTGACCAGGTGCCCGGACCAGTCGGACCAGGCCAGTCGGGTTCCGTCCGGGCTCCAGCCAAGCGCCGCGATGCGCCCGCCCCGTGAAGCCAGGATCTTCCCGGGCCCCTGGCTGACCGCACTGCGGAGTCGGACGGAGCCGGCGTCGTCGCCCCACGCGAATGCCTGGCCGTCGGGGGAGAACGCCATGGCCCGGATCACGGGGTGCGGAGGTGTCGGGTGCGGGGGCGCAAGGGGCGGGCGGAACGGACCCATCTGTGCACCACGCAGGAGTTCCAGCCCGCGGACCACCGCCGCTTCGTCGTAGGCGAGATGGGGCCAGTACCGAAAGGCGAGCTCAAGGCTGGTCGCGCCGCCCTGCGCTTCATGCTCCATGGCGGTCAGGACCTCATCCCGGGCCATCGCCAGCCGCAGTCCTGACCGCAGACCCAGCACCGCGGAGGTGCAGGCCACGAGGACCAGGATGGCTCCGGCCAGCCGGGGGGCCTGCGGGCGGCCGGGGACCTGCCATGCCAGCCAGATCCAGCAGGGGATGAGGGCGGCAGTGGTCATGTACCGGGTGGTGAGTCCGGCTCCCGGGCCGCCGCCGGCCCGGCCCCAGCCGACCACCAGCGCGTGCGCCGCGAGGGAGGCCCCGATGGCGAGCAGGCCCGCCGTCCGGGAGCGCGTGGACGGATCGGAGCGCCAGAGGGCCGTGAGCCGGATCGAGCTCGCCACCATGGCAGTCATGATGACCGCCGCGGCGATGGGCCAGGCCTCCGCACCCTCGCGGCCAAGTCCCGCGGCAAGGTACTCGCCGGCGGTGCGCAGGATCGCCGTCAGGCCGGGATAGACGGGAATGGCGGGCGGAAGCCGGTAGCCCATGAGATAGAAGCCGGCCAGGACCAGGGAGCCACAGGAGGCCATGACGGCTGCCCACCATCCGGCCGGCCGCCGGGGACCGCGCAGGCCGCCGGTCGGCCGGAAGGCGCCCCACAACACCCAGGCGACCAGCGGGAGCAGGTCGGGGAAGCCGAGCCCGCCTTCCAGCGGCAGGAGGAGGGTCACGGCTCCGACCAGGGCCGCGCCCGAACCTGCCGGCCAGCGGGGTTGCCGGCAGGCGGCCCACAGGCAGGCGGCAAGCATCAAGGTGTACTGGGCGTGGACGGTGGTGTAGTTGAGGAGCAGGGTTTCGTCCTGCCCCCAGTGGAGGAGCAGGAGAGGGAACACGAGGTCGCCGGGGGATGGGGTGCCCCGGAGGGCGCGCGCCGCCCGCAGGAGGAGGCCGGCGGCGAGGGCCAGCGCGGCGGCATTGAAGACCAGCGGGGCGCGCAGTCGGCCGCCATCCAGCCGGGCCAGCAGGAGCATGCCGGCCTTGAACAGCGGGTGGCGGTACTCGTCATCCTGCCGCCAGAGCCACCGTGCGGTGGGCCGTTCGTGGCCGGTATATGCGGGAACCATGATGGACCACTCGTCGTACGCGGGGACCCCGTGGCCGTACCGGAGAACAAATCCGAGGGCGAGGAGGGACATCGCGCCCCACGTGCTCCACACGAGGATCCGGTTCCGGCGATCGGGGGAATCCATCCGCGCCAACGATAGCACAGTGACCATGTTAAATTAATTCACCCGATGTTCAGGACCGCCGGAATCCGGTCATCGCCCGTGATCCGGCTCGCGGCCGGGTCGGCCCTGCTGGCGGCCGGCTGGGTGTGGTGGTCGCAGGACAAACCGTTCCATATTGACGATGTGCTGTTCCTCCACTGGGCCCGGGTAATCGCGCCCCTGGCATCCGATCCCCCGGTCAACCCGATCATCGCCTGGGAACGGTTGGGCGAGCCCCTGCGTGAACAGGTCCGGAACAATACGCCGGGCTGGGCGCTCCTGCTCGCCGCCTGCCGCCACACCGTGGGGGAGTCGGAACGCATCCTGCACTGGCTCCAGTGGCCCTTCGCGGCCATGTTCCTGGCGGGGACCGCCCTGCTGGCCCGGTCCTTTGGGCTCCCCGTCCGCGCTGCGGTCCTGCTGACGGCGGCCAGTCCGCTCTGGCTGGTCCCGGCGGCGAGTGTCATGCCGGACCTGGCCGCGCTTGGTCCTGCCGTGCTCGGGCTCGCCGTGTGGCGCTTCGGCGGTACCATGCGCGCGCGAATCATGGCCGCCCTCCTGATGGCGCTGGGGGCGCAGATGAAGCAGTCGGCCCTCCCGCTCATTGTCCTGCTGGTGCTGGATGACCGGTGCCGCCCCGT
>JAHFSL010000255.1 GCA_023265785.1 Candidatus Coatesiibacteriota bacterium
TCGTGATGCGGCCCCCAGTTCTGCTGGGAGTCAACTTTTCCGGCAACACCGAGGCGGAGGAGGAGGCGCCGGGCAAGCGGAATGTCTGGGCGTTCCGCCGGGCCGTGGAGCGGGGCATCGCCGTGGCCACCTTTCACGCCCAGGATGTGGACCCCGACCGGAATGACTTCACCGACGGGATTCACCCCTGGTTCAGGGCCGCCGGAGAGCCGGAGCGGGGGCCGCACACCTGGGGGACGCTGGCCGCGTGGGCGTGGGGGCTCCAGCGCGTGGCGGAGGCGCTCCGCGGCACGGGCGGGGTGGACCCCGACCGGGTCGGCGTGGTCGGCCACTCGCGGATGGGCAAAGCCGCCCTGCTCGCGGCGGCGTTCGATGACCGGATCGCGTTTGCCATCCCGAGCCAGTCCGGCACCGGGGGTGCTGCACCGAGCTGCACGACGGCGGGGGAGACCGTCCGGCAGATCAACGAGGGGTTCCCGCACTGGTTCGCCCTCGCCTTCCGGGAGTTCAACGACCGGCCCGCGCGCCTGCCATTCGACCAGAATTCACTGCTGGCCCTCGTGGCGCCCCGTCCGGTGCTCGTCTGTGCCGCGACTGAAGACCGGTGGGCCGATCCCGCCGGCCAGTTTGCGATGCTGGCATCCGCCTCGTCGGTCTGGCGCCTGCTGGGTGCCAACGGCTTGCCGGAGGGGCCGATGCCCGATCCCGGCCGGGCGCTGGGCGGCCGGGTCCGGTACTTCCTGCGGCCCGGCGAGCACGCCATGGGACCGGAAGACTGGGAGTCCTACCTCGACTTCGTCACCACCGCCACCTGAACCCACCGCGGCGGTTATACTAGGCCCGGAATGGGAGCAGGGCGGTGGTCGGCTGGAATCATTGGGGCCTGCCTGATCCTCACCTGGACGGGAGTCCCGGCTTCAGCCTGCATCGTGGATGGGGGCCTGAACGGCTCCGGCGTGATGACGTATCTGTACCCGAACTGGTCGAAGGCTGAACTGGCGGACTTCGACACGGTCTGGTGCAACTCCACGGACTGTCCCGGCTCGTTCGACGCGACGATGACCGGGGTCACGATCGTGAACTACGGCACGGCCAACGGCACGACCGACATCGCGAAAATCTACCTGTGCTTCGGCTGTTCGCGGTCAAGCGGCGGCGCCTGCACGCCCACCACGACCCTCACCTACGCCGGCGTATGGAACGGGAAGGCGGCATGGACCTGGTCCGGAAGCATGCTCTTGAACGCCGATCCGTGCAACGGCGGCCCGGGCGGGTGCGCCTGCATCTTCGTGATGCGGGTGTTTGTGGACATCGGGCCGTGCCCGACCGACCGGGCGACGGTCCAATTGGGCCCGGGGTTCGACGACGTCCTCAACCCGGCCTGGCCGGGCGGCCTGACGAGCAGCGGCGGATGCGCGGCACCGTGGGCGGATCTCAAGGACCCCAACACCAAGATGATCGTCTACGCCGTGAAGGAGGGCAGCGTGGACGCGGCCGCACCCGGCGACACCGTCAACTACACCATCTGGTACGGCAAGCCGGGGACCGTGAACCTGACGAATGTCGTGGTGACGGACACGATTCCCGCCTACACCCATTACATCCCCGGGAGCGCCGTTCCGGCACCCGACGTACCGTGGGATCCCGACTGGGGACCGCCGATCCGGCTCCGCTGGACGATCCCCCCGCCGCTGAACGTGGCGGGCGGCGCCTCCAGCGAGATCCGGTTCACGATCTCCGTGGACTGGGGGAACGGGGAGTCGTTCGAGCCCGGTTCCGGCGACGTGGCCGCGCCGGAGGGCCAGCGGCTCGCCAACCGGGCGACGGCGGAGTTCCTGGGGACGACCTGCGGCCTGAAAACCGTCACGACGGCGCCGACGACGACCGTGGCCCGCCGGTTCCTGTTCTGGAAAATCGGGGACAACGACCTGCTCTTCTCGCCCACGCTTGGCCAGTCTCCGGACGAGATCATCTACTCAATCTTCCTGCGCAATATGTCCACGACGATGACCTGGTGGGACGTGCACCTGTGGGATTCGGTACCCCCCGAACTGGACGCCTGGTGCGTCCAGTGCGGCTTTGACGATCCCTGCGCCGGCTGGACCATGACTCCGACGGGCTGTGCCGCCGCCTCTCCCGGCCGCCTCCTTCCCGGCGCCACCACCCTGCTGACCTGGCGGCTCGACATGCCGCCGGGGATGACGCTCACCGTGCGGTGGAAGGCTCAGGTGAAGGGCAGCGTCACCGCCGGGGCCACCGCCGTCAACAAGGCCAGCCTGCTCGAGTACGGCCGGTCCAACATCGTGGACGGAACGGGGCATTCCGGCGTCATCAAGAATTTCCTCCACCTGGCCCCGATCATCCTGCCGACCACATACATTTCCTATGTCGCGTACGCGGCCTCGGACGACGACAAGACCTGCCCCGGCTGGTTCCTCTCGTTCTCCCCGCTGAACAAGAAGACCCAATTTGAACTGCGGGGGCTGGAGTACGAGGGGGCGGGATGGGCCACCGCGGGCGGCGTGTCCGCGTCCATCGGCTGCCTGATCGGCGACTGCCTGGGCGGCTTCCCGGGAAGCGGCGGGACCTGCCCGGGCAACGGCATTCCCGGCGGCGGCTGGGCCGGGTGCAAGGCGGAGCGCGCTCCGGCCAAGTACGACCCGGCGGGGTGGGCCGGCACCTGCTTCACCTACCCGGGAAACATGATCTACAAGCTGACCTCGAATTCGCCCGTGCTCTGGCAATTGCTCACCCATACCGACGACGACAACCAGGACAACCACACCTACGCGCCCGCGACCACGCTGTCCTACACCGGGCTGATGCACTACATGTGGAAGCGCGACGATCCGACGACCGAGGCCGCGGGCAACGGGGACTCGCTGGTGCTGATCAACACCGGCGCGGACGGCTGGGGCGTGTACACGCCGACCCTGGCGACGACGGTGCATTTTTTCCGGTGGAACCCGGGAGCCCTTGCCTGGGACTACATCCGCACCTGGGAGCTGGCCGCCGAAAGCGCGGCCGTGCAGGCGGGCACCCTGGCGGCGGAGGAAGGTCCCTACCGGACCGTGTCCTCGGATGCCCGGCTCATCGTGAACCATGCCATGAACACCTTCGGGACGCTCGGCTGCTGCTGCTCACAGTGCGGCGACAACTACTCGGCCTACATGCCGACCCGCGAGACCGGCAACGCGGTCTCGGGAGTGGGCCTTGGGACCTTCTACGGGGTGGTGGGAGGCGCGGTCTGCTGTGGCAACCTCAAGATGGTGGTGGGCAACACGGGCGGCGCCAATGCGACCTACGATGTTTGGAAATACATCCCCGACAACCCCGTTCAGGTCGGCCCCGTGCCGGCCAACCTCAACGGAACCAGCGGTCAATGGGTGGACCTGGGGACGGATGTCGTTCCCGCCGGGCTGGCGACGGCGGGCAATCCCCAGGCGTACTGGGGGGCGTTCAACGCGGGCGGCGACAACTCGCTCTTCAAGGTCGAACTGGCCACCGGGGGGCCGATCCAGATCCTGCACGGGGTCAACCTGTTCCAAACCTGGGGCGGCGGGGCGGTCGAGCACGCGGCCAGCGGCGCCCAGTCGGGGACCTCCTACTGGCTGCACGCCGTCCAGGTGGACACCTATTCATGCGGAATCACGGGGCCGACCCAGGTCATTGACGTGTTTTGCCCCAAGAGCGGCATGGGGATTCGCTGCCAGTCCTCGCTGGGCTACAGCGCCGCGTACACCACGAACGGGCCTGACCAGTGCGTGGCGTTCGCCATGATCACGCGCGACACCCAGAACTTCAAGGTGGACGTTCTCGCCGGGCCCGCGTTCGGCAACGTCATCATGCAGCACATCCAGTGCAAGAACACGGAGAAAGGGTACACCGCGCCGTTCCTGGCGACGGGAACGCACTATGTGATCATCGCCCCGCCGACGGTGTTTGCCGGTCAGGCTTTCTGGATCACCGTGGTGGTGGTCAGCAACTCCGGGACAACCGAGACCGACTACTGCGGAACTTCCACCTTCACGTCCACCGATCCGACCGCGAAGATCGAGACCACGGCGATGGACACGTACAATTACACCTGGTCGTCCTCCACCGCGCCCTGCAACAACAACGGGGCGGCGCCCGATGAGAACGGCGTCAAAATCTTCTTCAACGTGGTGTTCAACCGGCTCGGGCTCCAGACCATCGTCGCGGGCGACACCACGGACGGCTCGATCATCGGGCTGACCGCGATCATGGTGGTCGGGGCCGACGTGCGGTTGTCCAAGGACCCGAAACTCTCGGTGCAGGCGTCCGGCGACACGGTCTCGTTTCGGCTGTGCTGGAGCAACTATTCCAGCGCCTCGGCGTTCACTTTCGTGATCACCGACGCGATTCCCATGGGCACGCAGTTCCTGCCGGAGGCGGGCACCGCCGCGTTCGACTGCGGGAACACCGACGGCACGACGCCCCGCATCGCCTATTCGACGGCCACCTCCACCACGCCTCCCGCGGCGTTCACGGAGAGCAATCCGCTGGCCGGGACCCGCTGGCTCCGGTTCACCATCCCGATGGCCGGGGTCCAGACCACCGGGTGTCTTTGCTATCGCGTCACGGTGAACTGATCTACTTCAGGTAGAGTTCGATGACGGGCACAGCGACCGCCGGGGCCTTGACCGGAAGTTCCAGGGTCAACAGGGACGGGTCGCGCTTGGCCGCCTTCATCGCCCCGTAATCCTCCTCGTGAATTCTGCGGAGGAGCCGGACTTCGGAAGCGTCATGCAGGAGCTGGGCGTATTCCACCCGTTCACCCATCCCGTCGAGGTGCAGGTGGCGGTATG
>JAHFSL010000256.1 GCA_023265785.1 Candidatus Coatesiibacteriota bacterium
ATCCATGTGGATGATCTCGCCAAGCTTGCGGTAGCCGAGGGAAAGACCATCGGAAACTCGGTGATTGACGCAGTCGGGCCGGACCGGCTGACCTACAGGGAACTCGTCGTCGGCATGGCGCGGCGCCTGGGCTTGAAGCGGCTGGTCATGGGAATGCCCCCGGCATTTGTGTGGCTGGCAGGTCAGATGACAGCACGATTGCTGGGAGATGTGGTGATCACTTGGGAAGAGATCGAAGGCATCATGGCCAATCTGCTTGATTCTGAAGCGCCGCCGGCCGGCTCGACGGGTGTGTTGGATTGGGTGGCCAGCCATGCTGCCGAATGCGGGGTGCACTACGCGAGTGAGCTGGCGCGGCGCCGGAATATTGTCGAAGCATATGACCAGCTGTAGGACGGCGGAAAGGAGGACACCATGAAAGCGCTGGTGACTGGGGCGACGGGGTTCATCGGGCGGCACCTGGTGAAGCGCCTGCAGGGTGCGGTGGTGCTGACACGGGACCCGGCGAAGGCAAGGAGAATCCTGGGGGAGGTCACCGCGATCCGATGGGATCCTCTCGCAGGGCCGCCCCCGGCGGAGGCATTCGCGGGCGTGGACACGGTCTTCAACCTCATGGGTGACCCCGTGGTGGAGGGGCGGTGGAATCCCGTCAAGCTCAAGGCCATCCGGGACAGCCGGGTCATTGGGACGCGCCACCTCATCGTGGGGATGGCGGCGGCTCCGACCCGGCCCCGGGTCCTGGTTTCCGCCTCGGGTGTGGGGTACTACGGTAACCGGGGCGACCTGATCCTGGACGAGGGCTCGGCGCCGGGCGAGGATACGATGGCCGGCGTCTGCAAGGAATGGGAGGCCGAGGCGCGGGTGGCCGCGGCGGCGGGGATGAGGGTGGTCTGCATCCGGACCGGCATCGCGCTGGGGCGCACCGGCGGGGGGCTTGCCCAGATGCTACTCCCATTCCGCCTTGGGCTGGGCGGGCGGCTGGGGTCGGGCCGGCAGTGGATGTCGTGGATCCATCTCGATGATCTCGTCGCCCTTTACCTGGCGGCGGCCGATCGGGAGGACCTCTCCGGTACCCTGAACGGCGTGGCGCCCGAGCCGGTCACCAATGCGGACTTTACCCGGGCGCTGGGGGATGCGGTGAATCGTCCCACCATCTTCCCGGTGCCCGAATTTGTGCTTCGCCTCGCGTTCGGCGGCGTGGCCGAGGTCATGCTGGGGTCCCAGCGGGTCCTGCCCCGGACCGCCGAGCAGGCCGGGTTCACGTTCGCGCACCCCAAACTGGCCCCGGCGCTGAAGGCGATCCTGGCCGGTTGAAACCCGCCTCCCTGATGCTACAGTGGGCCGGATGACTCCCGGGCGGTCGCGGGCGCGGTTTGATGACGGGTGGAAGTTCTTTCGGGGGGAACTGCATGTGCCCCACACCGTCAAGGCCGGGATGTTGGGCGGGCTGGCGGATGCCATGAAGCGCAAGGGCGGCAAGCATCTCGTGGTCGCCTTCGTGGACCGGGAAATGAAGAAGGCGACCGATCCGGAACGGTGGCCCGAAGTGACCCTGCCACACGACTATGTCGTGGAGGAACCGATCCGGCGGGACTTACAGGACGCGTCCCACGGCCACCGGGCCCGGTGCGTCGGGTATTACCGCAAGGTCTTCACCCTGCCGCGCGCCGACGCCGGCCGCCGGATCACCCTGGAATTCGACGGCATCTACCGGGACTCGACGATCTGGGTGAATGGCCACCATCTGGCGGACCACCGGTCGGGGTACACGAGTTTCAGCGTTGATCTCACGGCGGTGGCCCGGTACGGGGACGAGGGGCCCAACACCATCCTGGTCCGGGTGGACCCGCGGCAGAACGAGGGGTGGTGGTACGAGGGCGGGGGAATCTACCGGCATGCCTGGCTGGTCAAGACCGACCCCGTCCATGTGCGGCAGTGGGGAACTTCGGTGACCACGCCCCGCATCACGGCGGCATCGGCCTCGGTCCGGATCGAGACCGCGATTCTGAATGAGACCGCGCAGGCCACGGGACTGGCCCTGGAAACCGTCGTGCTCGACCCCCGCGGCCGGCGGGTGGCTGCCGTCCGGTCCCGGGCGCGCGTGGCCGCCGCGGCGGGGGCGACGGTGCGCCAGCGGGTCAGCGTGCGGGCGCCCCGGCTCTGGTCGCTGGAGACCCCGCACCTTTACCGGGCGGTGACGACGGTCCGACAGGCGGGTCGTGTGGTGGACCGGGTAGAGACCTCTTTCGGCATCCGGACAATCCGGTTCGATGCCGCCAAGGGGTTCTTCCTTAACGGAAGGCATGTCCTGATCAAGGGCACCTGCAACCACCAGGACTTTGCCGGGGTGGGGGTGGCCCTGCCGGACAGCCTGCAGGCCTACCGGATAGATCTCTTGCGGGAGATGGGATGCAACGCCTACCGGTGCGCCCACCACCCGCCGACGCCCGAACTGCTGGATTACTGTGACCGGGTGGGCATGCTGGTGATGGACGAGAACCGGAAACTCGATGCCTCACCCGAGGGCCTGCGCGACTTGAAGCGCATGCTCTACCGCGACCGCAATCATCCCTGCATCATCCTGTGGGGCATGGAGAACGAGGAGCCGCTGGAGGGCACGGTCATGGGCGCCCGGCTCCTGGAAACGCTTGTCCGAACCACCCACCGGATTGACCCGACCCGGCCGACCACCTCGGCCATGAACCACGGCGACCTGGATGGCGGGTACGCCGAGAAACTTGATGTGAAGGGGTTTAACTACGGCCACAATAACGACAAGGATGCGGCCTATCATGCCGCCCGGCCCTGGCATCCCATCATCGGGACGGAGACGAGTGCTTCGGTCACCACGCGGGGGATGTACCAGACCGACATGAAGCACGGCGTGCTCGACGCCTACGGCGACACGATGGCGACCCCACCCTGGCCCTGGAACTGCGGGTTCGATGCGCCCTGGCGCTCGCTCCTGCGCCACCCTTTTCTGTCCGGCATCTTCATCTGGTCGGGGTTCGACTACCGGGGTGAGCCACTTCCGTTCAAATGGCCGTGCACCACCTCCCACTACGGCGCGATGGACACCTGTGGGTTTCCCAAGGATGCCTACTGGTATCACCGGGCGCAGTTCCGGCCCGAACCGCTCCTGCACCTGATGCCGCACTGGAACCGGCCCGGCCGCCGCGGTCCCGTCCGGGTCCGCGCGCTCACAAATCTGGACCGGGTGACACTCTTCGTGAACGGACGGTCCCTGGGAGCGAGGATGGTCGAGCCGGGGACCCAGCCGGAATGGCTGGTGGACTACGCGCCCGGAGAACTGCTGGCCGTGGGAATGCGGGAGGGCCGCGAGGTCCTGCGCACCCGGGTGAGAACCACGGGCCCTGCGAAGGCGGTCCAGGCCGTGCCGCACCGGACTCGGCTGGTGGCGGATGGCCGGGACGCCATCGCCGTCCGGGTCTCCGTCCGGGATGCGGCGGGCGCGGTCATTCCAACGGCCTGCCACCCGGTCCGATTTGCCGTCAGCGGCCCCGCCCGGATCATCGGGGTGGGCAACGGGCAGTGCAACTCGCATGAGCCCGACAAGGCGGACCGGCGGCGGGCGTTCAACGGCTGGTGCCTGGTGCTCATCCAGTCCACGGGCCACCGGGGCCGGGTGGCCCTGACGGCCCGGTCGGCCGGCCTGCGCCCGGGCCGGTGTATCATCAGCGCGGGGTGATTGCGCTCGTGCTCGCTTTCCGCCTGGCGGCCGCCGCTGATCTGCCGATCGCGGATTTTGCGCCGGGATTTGATCTGACCAAGGTTGAGCACCGCGATGTCCGTCTTTCCCTGGTTCCGCCGAGCGCCGGCCGGGCCGGCGCCCTGCGGGTGGAGGCCGGCCACACGGACTCGTGGCCGGGGCTGACCCTCCTCCCGCCCGGCGGGAAATGGGACCTGGCGAAGTTCGCCGCCGTGGACCTCGACATCACCAATCCGACGGCCACGCCGGTCGAGGTGGGCGTCCGCATTGACAACCCCGGCGGTGACGGCGGGAAGAACTGCATCCAGAAGGTGTTCACCATCGGTCCCGGCGTGCGCCTGCCCGTCTCGCTCCCGCTCACCCGGCGGTTCCCGCCGGAGTTCGGGCTGTTCGGGATGAACGGGTATCCGGGCATGGGGAGTTATGGGGCGGGCGGGCAGGCGGTGGATCCCGCCCACATGATCCAGATGATCATCTTCTGCGACCACCCGAAGGCGGATCGTTTGTTCGAGGTGTCGAACATTCGCGCGACCGGCGCGGTGCCGCCCCTGCCGCTGGCCGGGGGCGACCAGGCGTTCTTCCCGTTTATTGACGAGTTCGGACAGTACATCCACAAGGACTGGCCCGGAAAACTCCATGGGATCGCGGACTTCGTGCCACGGAAAACAGCGGAGGAGCAGGACCTGGTGGGGCATCCCGCGCCCGCGGACCGTGATCCGTGGGGTGGCTGGGAGACCGGCCCGAGGGTGGAGGCCACCGGTCATTTCCGTCCCGTGAAGCGGGGCGGTGTGTGGTGGCTGGCGGATCCTGATGGGCGTCTTTTTTTCTCCTATGGCGTGACCTGCGCGGGGACCTGGGCGGCCGGCCCGGTCGAGGACCGGGATCGGTGGTACCGCGGCCTGCCCCGGGACGACCCCGCATTCAAGGAGTTCTTCTGGCGGGGTGATGCGCGCTCGGATGACCGGTACAAGGGCCGGCAGGTCCTCTACCACGACTGGGCGGCCGCGAACCTGTTCCGCAAGTACGGGCCGTGGTGGAAGGAGGCGGCCGGCGACCGGGCGCACCGGCGGCTCCGGTCCTGGGGA
>JAHFSL010000257.1 GCA_023265785.1 Candidatus Coatesiibacteriota bacterium
ACGGCGTGGATGACCTGTCCGGGGGCCGCCGGGAACATGTGCCCGCGGGCGTACGGTTCACCCGGCTTGATCTCCGGAACCGCGGTGCCACGGAATCCTACTTCAAGGGCGTCCGGCCGGACCTCCTGTTCCATGACGCGGCCTTCGCCACCGAGGGCGGGTCCAACTTCACCCCCATCCACTCCACCGAACGCAATTCGATGATGTACCTGTACACGCTCGTCGCGGCGATCCGGCACGGCCTCAAGAAGGTCGTGCTGGCCTCCTCGATGAGCGTGTACGGCCGGCAGAAACCGCCATTCCGGGAATCCATGGACCGCAAGCCCGAAGGCGTCTACGCCATCGCCAAGGCCGCCATGGAGCGGGTGACCGAGGACCTGTCCCGGGTCCATGGGTTCGACTACACCATCATCCGGCCGCACAATGTCTACGGCCCCCATCAGAACCTGGCCGATCCGTACCGGAACGTCATCGCGATCTGGACCAATGCCCTCATGCTGGGCAAGCCGTTCTGGATCTACGGTGACGGCCGACAGAAGCGGTCGTTCACCTCCATTGAAGACTTCACCCCCTATGTCATTCGGGCGGGGCTGTCCCGCCGGTGCCGCGGTGAGATTTTCAACATCGGGCCGCGCGAGGCGATCGCGCTCAACGACCTCGCGCGGCTGGTCCTGCGTGAGTATTTCGGGGGCCGGCCGGTGCCCGCCCGCCTGCGGCCCCGCACCTTCCGGCCGGGCCGGCCGCTGGAGGTCAAGGAGGCCTACTCTTCGGATGCCAAGGCGGTCCGGTGGCTGGGGTACCGAACCACGGTGCCGATTGGGGAGGGGGTGCGGCGGTTCGTGGCATGGGCCCGATCAGTCGGTCCGCGCCCGTTCCGGTACCTGCCCGGGGGCGTTGAATTGGCGAAGAACGCGCCGCCCACTTGGACCCGCCGGTTGTATTAAGGAAGATATATAATGGCGTCCATGAAGAAACCCTGGTGGAAGAAGGTGCCGACCAAGCCGCGCGTGGAGAAGGCGTTCGTGGACCGGCGGGGGAGCCTGCAGGTGATCGCCTCCTCGCACAGCCTGGGAACCCGGTTCGGGTCCGTGGTCGTGATCACCTCGAAGAAGGGCACGGTCCGTGCCAACCACCGCCATCACCGTGACAGCCACCTCTGCTTCGTCCTCTCCGGCCGGATGGAGTACCGGGAGCGCCCCGAGGGGTCCACAGGCCGGGGGAAGAAAGTCCTCGTGCGTGCGGGCGAGTCGGTGTTTACCCCGCCCGGCGTGGACCACGCGATGAAGTTCCTGTCCGAAACGGTCTTCATCACGATCGCCGACCGGCATCGGACCCAGGCAGACTACGAGCACGACCTGGTCCGCCTGCACCCGCCGTTGATTGGGTGATCGGATGAACGTGCGCCGGCGGGACTCCTGCCGGCTTTGCGGCGGGACGGCGCTGGACCGGGTGCTCTCCCTGCCGCCCACCCCCCCGGCCAATGCATTCGTTCCGGCGCCCGTGGCGCAGGACCTTCACCCGCAGGACGTCTTCCGGTGCACCTCCTGCGGCCATGTCCAGTTGGGCCATGTCGTGGACGCCGAAACGCTGTTCGGGGAGTATGTTTACGCCAGCGGGACCAGCCCGGTGTTCGTCAAGCACTTCGACGACTACGCGCAGGCCGTGGTGACCCGGTTCGGGGTCAAGCCGGGGGATCGGGTGGTGGAGATCGGGAGCAACGACGGCGTCCTCCTCCGCGCTTTCAAGGCGCGCGGGGCCGCCGTGCTGGGCGTGGACCCCGCCCGCAAGATCGCCGCCGCGGCGAGCGCGTCGGGCGTGGAGACCCGGGCCGAGTTCTTCACCGAGGATCTGGCCCGGGCCCTGCGCGCCGAGGGCGGGCCGGCCAAGGTCATCACAGCGAACAACTGCATGGCCCACATTGACGACCTGGCCGGCGTGGTCCGGGGCGTGGCCGCGCTCCTGGCCGACTACGGCGTGTTCGTCATGGAGGTCCAGTACCTCGTCGAACTCGTCCGGCAGGGGCTCTGGGACATGGTCTATGCCGAGCATGTTTCCTACCACCATGTCGGCCCGCTCATCCCGTTTTTCGCCCGGGCGGGGCTGGGCGTCTTCGATGTACAGGCCGTGCCGACCCACGGCGGCTCCATCCGCGTCTTTGTGCGCCGCGCCGCGCCGTTCCTGGAGCGGGCGGACTGGGACGGGCGCGAGGGGGCCTGGACCTCACGCGAGGCGTTCGCCCGGCTTCAGGCCCGGATCGGCGAGCAGACCCGGGGGTTGAAGCAGGTGCTGGCCGACCTCAAGCGCCGGGGCGGGGACGGGCTGGTGGCCGGGTACGGCGTGCCGGCCAAGGCCACGACCCTCATGTACACCATGGGCCTCTCGCGCGCCGACATTGACTACTGTGTGGACGATTCGCCCTGGAAGATCGGCCTGCTCTCGCCCGGGCTCCATGTGCCCGTCCTGGCGCCGACGGCCCTGCTGGAACGGCGGCCCCGGGCCATTGTCATCTTCGCCTGGAATTTCGCCGATTCGATCGCCGAAAAGATCCGGGCGATGTTTGCCGCGGCCGGGGGCGAGGCGCCACCGATCGTAGTGCCCCTGCCCGAGCCGCGGATCATGGCGGTGCCCGGCCCCGCGGGGGTGCCGGCATGAGCCGGGACACGGCCGACATCGCCGATGTCGTCGCCGGCCTGCACGGCGCGGAATCCGCGCTGGCGGGCAGGACGCTCCTGCTGACCGGGTCGGGCGGGTTCCTGGGCCGGTGGCTCGTCCGCACGATGGACCACCTGAACGCGTCCGTCCTGAAAACCCCGTGCCGGCTCATTGCCCTGGACACGGTGGCGCCTGCCGCCGAGATCACGGCCGGGCTCGCGCGGCCGAGCCAGGTGAGCTTTCTCACGCACGACCTCTCCAAGCCACTCGCCCTTCCGGATCATGTGGACTATGCCGTGCACATGGCCGGGATCGCCAGCCCGGCCTATTACCGGGCCAAGCCCCTGGAGACCCTTGACGTCTCCTTCTTTGGCACCCGGCAGGTGCTCGATCTGGCGAAACGTGACGGCGCGCGGATGCTCTATTTCTCGTCCAGCGAGATCTACGGCGACCCGGACCCGAAGTTCGTGCCGACGCCGGAAACCTACCGGGGCTTTGTGTCCTCCATGGGCCCGCGGTCCTGCTATGACGAGGGCAAGCGGATTGGCGAGACGCTCTGCTCGGTGTATGCGACCCAGTTCAACCTGGCGGCCGTGGTGGTCCGGCCATTCAACGTGTACGGTCCCGGGATGAGGGAGAAAGACTACCGGGTCCTGCCCAATTTCGCCTCAGCCCTCAAGGGCGGCCGGCCCCTGCACCTGTACGGCGACGGCCGGCAGACGCGCACCTACTGTTACGCGTCCGATGCGCTGGCCGGCTTCCTGTTGGCCCTGCTCAAGGGCCGCGGGGGCGAGGCCTACAACATCGGCAATGACGCCCCGGAAATATCCGTAATCGCACTCGCGGACCGCATCGAGCAGGCCCTCGGCCGGAAGGTGACGCGAGCAATCGTCAAGCACCCGGCCGACTATCCCGCCGACGAGCCGAACCGCCGGTGCCCCGACCTGGCCAAGGCGCGGGGCGAACTCGGGTACGCCCCGCACGTGGCCCTCGAGGAGGGCCTGCGCCGCTACTTCGCCTGGACGGACGCCACCTACACCGGCGTCCAGTAGCGGCGGCGTGCGGGTCGCAATTCTCGGCGGGTCCGGCCGGTGGGGGAAGAATATCGTGAGGACGCTGGGGACCTTGCCCGGCTCCGCGGTGGCCTGGGTGGCGGGGCGGGCCGATCCCTGGGCGGCGTGGCTGGCCGACCCCGAGCGCCGGCCCGACGCCGTGGCCATTGCCACGCCCGCCGCTCTTCATGCGGACCACGCACTGGCGGTGCTGGCAGCGGGCCTGCCGGTCTTCATTGAAAAGCCGGTCGCGTTGGCCCTGGCGGACGCCGAGCAGGTCCGGGCCGCCGCGCACGCGAAGCACCTGGTCGTGGTCGTGGACCATGTCCACCTCTTCAACCCGGCGTGGCGTGCGTTGAAGGCGCGGGTGCCGGGTGCCGTCAGCGTGGAGTCCGAGGCGGGCAATGCCGGCCCGTTCCGCGAAGACCTGTCACCGCTCTGGGACTGGGGCGCACACGATGTAGCGCTGTCACTGGACCTGTTCGGCGTTTCACCCACCCAGATGCGGTGCGTTCCGGACGCAGAGGGAAACCACAGGCTGGACCTGGCCTTCCCGGGTGGGCGCATATGGCGCGCCCGGGTGGGGAGCCGGTTCTCAGCCAAGACCCGCCGGGTCCGTGTCGAGTATCCCGGCGGCACGGCAAGTTGGGACGACCTGACAGATCCCAAATTGGCCTGCAATGGCGAGCCGGTGCCCGTTGGCACCGAACCCGCGCTGACCGTGGCCCTCCGTGAATTCCTCGCAGCGGCCGCCGGGGGGCCGGAACCTTCTTCCAATGCCGCCCTCGGCGTGGAGGTGGTCCGCATCCTCGCCGCCTGCGGCCCTGCCCACGAGGGGGGGGCGCCGGGGCTATGATTGAGGGGATGCGCCCCCTCCGCCGCGGGATTCGTACCAGTGGTCTGGCCGCCGGCGAGCGCGGATTCACCCTCGTCGAAATCCTCATCGCCATGGCGATCGCGGGCATGCTGACCGTCATGCTGATGCAGATGATCCAGACCTGGGCCAAGGCCGTGGCCCACCAGGCCGCCAAGGCGAACCGGATGATGTGCGAGGCGGACCTGCGCCGACTGTACACCATCATCCTGTCCCGCGGCATGCAGTCC
>JAHFSL010000258.1 GCA_023265785.1 Candidatus Coatesiibacteriota bacterium
AACCTACACCCTGGATTTCCGGAATCCGAATGCCGCCGCCGTGGTCCGGGAGGCGCCGGCCGTTGTGGGGCCGGATGGCGTGCGCGTGACGGGGAGCGTGACCATATGGGTCAACCTGGCGCGTGAGCCGCGGGCCGGCCGGGCACGGCTGGCGCTGGTGGCCGGTGGGATCGGCGCGCGGGTTGGCGTGTCATTGAACGGACGCGTGGTGGCCCGGGAGCAGGTCGCCGCCGGCACGGGGGTCGTGAGCTGGGTCATTCCGGTCGAGGCGTGGTCGAGGGGAACCAACGAACTCACGGTGACGACGAACGGGTCCACGGTCCTTCTGCGCCGGCTGAATCTGCGGCTCGTTGCGCGCTGAGCGAGTCGGCGGCACTCGGCGGGACCGGAGGGTGAAGACAATGCGTGGGGGATTGGACTGGGACCGGATCGAGTCCGGATGGAAACCGTGGCACCTGTGGGGGCTGGCGGCGGCCGCGGCGGGGCTGGCGTTCCTGAATGTTTACAAGGAACTCTATTCCATGACGGCGGGATATGCCGATTATGGGCTGGTGCGGTACATGATCCAGGCGACGGCACACGGAAATCCGGTGTCGTTCTACTCGCTCGAGGATCACCAGAGCCACTTTGGCCGGCATTACTATCCGTACCTGTTTCCTGTGAGCTGGTTGTCGCGCATCATTCCGGCGGAACACCTGTACGCGTGGCTCATGACCGGCCTGCTGGTGGGGGCGGTCCTGGGGCTGGCGGTGCTGGTGCGCCGGGTCACGGCGTCCACCACGATGGCCGTGCTGGCCGGTGCGGCGCTCCTGACCAATGTCTATTTCCGGCGGCTCCTGTTCTCCCTGCACATGGAGGGGCTTCAGGTGGTCTGTGAGATTCTCGCGTTCCTCGCCTGGCGGGCCCGGCGGCGGTGGCTCTTTGTCGGGTGCCTCGCGGCGGCGCTGACGGCCCGGGAGGACGCGCCGCTCTTCGTGGCCGGGTTGGCCCTCTGGCTGTTGGTGGCCGATGCGCGGGACCGGAAGGACCGCATTGCGGCGGGTGGTGTGCTGGTGTTGGCGGGAGCCTACTTTGCCGCCGTGTACTTCTGGATCATGCCCGCCTACCGGCCCGCGGGGTCGTCCGACCTGCAGGCTGCCATGCTGATGGATCGGTGGGGTCGGGGCGCCAGCCTGCGGGAGGTGGCGTCCAACCTGCTGGCCCGGCCGGGGGACATATTTCATGCGCTGGTGAACTGGCACACCCTCAAGCTGTTCGTGGGGTTCGGGCTCCTGCCGCTCGTCCGACCGCTTTACGCCGTACTCGTCTGCGCGCCGCCGATCCTGATGCTGTCCCTTTCCCGCCTGCCGGACTATCGGTTGTTCCGGTGGTACAACGCCGCACTTTTTCTGGGGCTCCTGGCCGTGGGCGTGGCCGTGGGGCTTGAACGAATTCTGTCCTACAAGCGCTGGGCGTCGGCCCGGCGCCGGGCGGTGGCGCGCGCCTGCCTGTTGGGGGCGCTGGTGCTGGGCGCGGTGGAGCCGCCCGCCCGCCGGTACTGGCTCGACCTGTGGTGGTACGGGACCACGCTGGCCGGCCGACCGTTTCCGGTGACGGACCGCACCTGGGGGGTCATCACCGCTCTGCGGAGCTATCCATGGGAAAATCGGTCCGTGGCCGCCGGGATGTACACCCTGCCCCAGCTTCCGTACATCCCCCGGCTCTCCTACATCCGTGACTGGCGCACGGCGCACCCGGACCTGATCGTCTACGACGCGGCGACCGAGAGCCGGATCACGCCGCCGGATGCCGGGTGCGCCGACGGCCCCGCCTTTGAGCGCGCGCTGGCCCGCGCCGGGTACTTCCGGTTCGAGCTGTCCGGTGGCTGTGCGATCTGGGAGCGGCGACGATGATGGGGGGGCCGGGTGCTCAAACGCTATAAGGCCTCCGGGAAGATCGGACCGTACGGCCTGCTGGCGCCAGTCGTCGCCGCGATTCCGTCCGCGCTCATCGGCGGGCTGTACGGCTACGCGCAGATCGCCCTCCCCGGGCCGTGGTTCCTGTGCGCCGTGGTGCTGCTGGTGGCATTCCTCCTGCTTATTACCGTCATGGGCTGGACGATCAAGGCGGTGAATTGCCGGAATCGCCGGGTGGCGGTGGCGGCGGGGTTCGCGGGCGGGGTGGCAGCCTGGGGTGCGGCGTGGATCGTCTTTACCAGTACCGCAGGAACGGGGAGGCGGTGGGATCCCGCCGCCGCCCTGGTCCTGCTGGCCGATCCGGTCCGACTGGTCCGCGCCATCATCGCCCTCGCGGCGGGCGGTTGGGCCAAGACCGCGGACCACTCCCTGATCACGATGCGGTTGGCCTGGGGAGCGGAAGCACTCTTGCTCTGGGCAGGGGGCCGCGCCGTCACGGGCACGTTGTTCGACGGCGAGGTGTTCTGTGAATTGTGTGAAACCTGGGCGCGGCTCAAAAAGGGGATTTCCGACCGACCCATGCCGGACGACAAGGATCCCGTGGCGTTGCTCGATCACGGCGGGGTCCGGGCCCTGGTGGACGCAACCCAGGGGCCTGCCGATCCACCGTACCTCCGGTTCACGGTGCGCTCCTGTCCGGTCTGCAACCAACTGCACACGCTTTCGCTCACGCGGGTCCGGGTGACACACGACCGCAACGGGAGCGCGAACACGACAACCCATGATCTCGTGGATAATGTTCTCATCACTTCATGCGATGTCGGGCTCCTTGCCGCGGCTGATCAGGGTCAGCCGCCTCATATGGAAAGTGCCGCGTGATCGCGTTCCTTGCCCTCCTCGCCCTTGGCCGCAGCGTCGTTCTTGCCGAACCAGCATCGGGAACCGCTCCATGGCGGCAGGTGTGGGGCGATGAGTTCAACGGCCCGGCGGGGCGGCCGCCCAACCCGAAATTCTGGACGGCGGAGGTCGGGGGGCATGGGTGGGGGAATCATGAACTCGAGTTCTACACGGCCCGACCTGAAAACGCCCATCTGGACGGGTCCGGCCACCTGGTGATCGAGGTCCGGCGGGAACCCTGGGAGGGGATGGCCTACACCTCGGCCCGGCTCATCACCAGAACCAAGGTGGCGCACCGGTATGGCCGGTTCGCGGCGCGGATCAAACTCCCGACGGGCCGGGGCATCTGGCCGGCGTTCTGGATGATGGGCGATGACGTTGAGAAAGTGGGCTGGCCCCGGTGCGGCGAGATTGATGTCATGGAATTCCTGGGCCACGAGTCGGGGACGGTCTATGGAACCCTGCACGGTCCGGCCCGGGAGTCCACAACGGCCGACACGGACGGCGTCCCGGATTACGACAACGGCGGGGGAGCGGGGGGCTCGTTCACGCTGGATGGCGGTCGCCGGTTTCCCGAGACCTTCCATGAATTCGCCGTGGAGTGGGAACCAGATTCCGTCCGTTGGCTTGTGGACGGCAAGGTGTACCAGACGCACTCTCCAAAGAATGTGGCGCCGGGGAAATGGGTCTTCGATCACCCGTTCTTCATCCTGCTGAATGTGGCCGTGGGCGGCGACTGGCCCGGCCCGCCTGATGGCACGACCGTGTTTCCCCAGCGCATGCTGGTGGACTGGGTGCGGGTGGAGGACACCACGGGCGCGCATGGGCCACCCGTGCGGAAGGCCGAGCGCGCCGAATGCGATGCCGTGCCCGGTCCGGCCCGCTAGCCCGCCGGCGCAACCCGGAAACCCCGGAGTATGACCCGGTCAGGCCGATTCCTGCGCACCGTCGTGATCGGGCTCCTGGCCGCTCCGGGGCACGCCGGGATCCGGTCGGATGCGGCCGCCGGGTTGGGGCTGGTGGAGGATGACCCCCGGGAGGCCCTTTCGCTCTTCGCGCTGGGCAATCCCGCGGGGCTGGCCACGGGGGAACGCCGGTCGCGGTTGGATCTCCAACTCGGTGCGGCGCTGAACAGCGAGACGGCGACCAACGGCCTGCGCGAAGTGGCCCATGCGGACGGGGCTGCCCGGCTCACCGGTCCGGCCGGGCCCTGGGAGGGCGTTACGCTCTACCCCGGCGACCGCGACGCCGTCCGGATCGCCGTCCCGGCGCAGGGCGGGTTCGCGTTCGCCAGTTCGAAGGCTCCCGGACGCGAGGATGCCGGGCTGGGGCACTTCGCGGCGGACCTGGGAATCGATCTGATGTGGGCGCGCCGGATTGCCCCCTCCTTCGCGCTGGGCGCGCGGGCCAGACCTTCGTATGGCAGAATCTTTTTCCCCACGGGGGGCGCCATTGTGAGCGATCGCGGGACTTACGGGCTTCTGGATTATGGCGCTGGTGCTGAATTCCTCCTGCCCGCGCCGGCCGGCGAGCGCCGCGAACTCGGCGTGACCTATGCGCCGTACGACGACGCCCCCGACCCGCTGGATCTGCTGGGCGCCTTCGGGATCTCCGTCGTGGGATCGGGGGGGCTGGGTGGGTACTCGATCGAACGAACGATCCGGCTCTCGGGCGGGTTCAGCCAGACCTTTCGGGCGGAGCCAACGGGAACCATCCTGGGGGTGCAGGGTCGGTGGGCGCGGGAGGGAGGGTTCGACCTGGCCGCGACGGTGGACCTGACCGCGGCCCAGACCAACCAGACGACCCGGACCGAGGCGGGCCTGCCCGGCATCCCGCCGGTGGAGGAGTCCGGCCTTTCCTTGACCCTGCGCCGGACACGGTATCGCTTCGAGGCGCGGGTGCCGTTCGGGGACCACGACGGCCGGCGGTGGGTGGCGGGTGCCGCCGTGATCGGCGGCTCCGGCCGGGTGGACCAGTACGACTTCCCGATCTCCAACACGGTCATCCTGGCGCGG
>JAHFSL010000259.1 GCA_023265785.1 Candidatus Coatesiibacteriota bacterium
GTCCTCGCGTACTGGTTCATGGCGCTGGCGGGCCGGGCGCGGGGAAGCCGCCGGGAACCACGCATCACGCCGACGCGCCCGCGGTGGCGCGTGGCTCTGGCGGCGGGACTCTGGCTGGTGACCGCCCGCCCCTTCGCCCGCGATTTGCTCGGCGAACACTACCACGCCGTGGCCCAGGCCGCGCTGGAGGAGGGCCGGCCGCTCGTGGCCGTGCCGGCCGGCCTGCGCGCCTGGGCCCTGGGGTTGGAGGACCGGCGCCAGCGATTCGTGCTCGGCCAGGCGTATTGGCAATTGGGCCGGACCACGGAAGCCGCCGTCCATTTTGCCGCGGACACCGAGGCCAACCCGTACCTCGCGTCCGGCTGGCACAACCTCGGGCTCTGCCGGAACGCGTTGGGCGACCGCCCGGGGGCGCTGGTGGCCTTCCGGCGAGCGCTGGCGTGCGATCCCCACGATGACGCGGCCCGTGCACTGGCCGCACGGCTGGAGGCGCCAGCGAGCGTTGACCGAGGGCGCCGGCGTTGATAAAATTGAGGCAATTCATGGGGAGAATAGCAGGACTCCTGGTGCTGAATCTTCTTCTCCCCGGCCCGGCCCGGGCGAATACCACGCGGTTTTACTTCCGGATTCAGTCGCCAACCTCGCTCTCGGTGACCATTACCCAGCCCACTGAGTCCTGGCCTGGGGGTGCGTGCAATGGCTCGAACGGGTGCCAGCAGATTACCCACGGCGAAACCCCGACGGTCTGCGATGGGGACCGGAAAGGAGTGAGGAACAACCCGTTCGTCACCTTCACCGTGGTGACGACCGACCCGATGTCGATTGATCCGGGTCCTTCACCGAATACCGGATTCGAATACTATGTCAACTCCCTGAATCCCCCGAATTTCGCCCAGCCCATGATGCAGGTGACCTACTTCGCGTACGATCCGCCCGCCGGGAATCCCGTGCGAACGGAACTCATGAATCCGCCCTGTGACGGGCTGTGCTCCACCTGTCCGGAGCTCAAGAATTCGGCGATCGTGAAGATCAACAAAGACGGGAGCGGAGTGTCGATGTTGGGCTCATCCACATTTCCCTCCGGGGCTCTCGTCGCCAACCTGCCGGCGGGGAGCACGATCCTGGTGGATGTGTGGGCAGCCGATGGCTCGGGGGATGCCGGATTCTTCTCGACCAGCCTGAATCAGTCCTACATCCAAATTCCGTATTCCAAGGACAATGTCAAGGTCTTCGGGTCGATCACGCCGCAGTACATTCTGCAGGGAGCCCCGTTGTCGGCGACCATCGTCCTGGAAAACACCTTCGCGAGCGCCCCCGCCATCGATGTGTTTGACATCGTCATCCCGGGGAATTTGCCGGGTGGGAACGCCTTCACGACCGTCTTCGTGGACGCCATTTCCGTCGCAGGAGCCGTCACCACGGCGACCGCGTCTGTGACCTCCCAGGCCAGCGGCGCTGGAAACGGGCTCATTCATGTCACATTCAGTCCGGCCATCGGGCTGGGGGCGACGGTGTATGTCCACCTCACCGCCACCGCACCCAACGCGGTGATCCAGACGATCAAGTGGGATGGAACCATCAGCGGTCCGATCCGGCCCGCAATGTCGGTCGTCGAATCATTCCCTGATGCGCTCTATTCCGCCGTCCTGCCCCCGCCGGCGATGGCGACCGGGCTGACCGTGGTACCCCTCAACACCCCCGGCGGTGGGCAGATGTTGCAAGTGAACTGGACCGGCCCATCGCCCGCGGTGAGCCAGGCCATCACCGGGTACCGAATCTTCAGGGGCGGATCACCCCTGGTGACGCAATACGGATCCCCTCAACCAGGCTGGAAGCCCACGACGGCGTATTTCCCGACGACTGGCGGTCAGGCATACGTTGACACCGGACTGATCAACGATACCGTCTACTGCTACCAGGTCCAGGCCATCAGCCCGGTGGGGGCGACGGACTTCACTGCGGCCGTTTGCGGGACACCCTATGCCGATCCCGCCCGGCCGGCCGGGCTGACCGTACTCGTTTCCTCGCAGGCCGCCCAGCTGACATGGCTTCCGGCGGCCGGCGGTACCTATCCTTTGTCCGGTTACCAGGTCTGGCGTGCGTCGTGCGCCACCTGCCCGCTAGTCTTCAGCGTGACCCAGGTGGGGGCCACCGCCACGGCATTTGCCGATGCCCTGCTCTCCAATTCGGCGCTCTACCTCTACGAGGTGCGGGCGTTTGATGATCGGGGCCACCTCGGGCCCTTTTCGGTGTCCGACACCGGCCGGCCTGCGGTCAACCCGCCCGTCAGTCTCACCGTCCGGTACGACTACGCGCTGGCCGCCGTTTCGCTGCAATGGCTGCCCTCCACGAAGAATGTCTTCCCGCTGACCGCCTACAAGATCTACCGGGCCACGTGCACCACCTGTGCGCTGGTGGTCGTGTCCACCACCTGGTACGACGCGGCCACCCTCTTCGTGGACTCGACCACGGCGGTTGGGAAACTCTATTTCTACGCGGCCAGCGCCCTCACGACCGAGGCGGGGCTGACCGAGGGCGCGCTGACGCCGACCGCCCGGTTCCTGACGCCTCCCGCGCCTCCCACCGGGCTGACCGTCAAGGCGGCCGCGGGTGCGACCCTGTTCGTCTCGTGGGCCGACCCCAACCCGCCCGCGGTGGTTTCGGCCTACAACCTGTTCGTCTCCACCCAGTCGGCCGCCGGCCCGTTCACGCTTCAGATCCAGAATGTCACCGGGAATACCTCCTACACTCATGCAGGATATGTCGCCCTACCGGTCCGGGGCGGCCTGCTGGGCCAGCGGTACTACTACCGGGTCAGCGCCTGGTTCCAGTCCGGTCCGGACTACGCGGAGAGTCCTCCCTCCTCCGTCGTGTCACTTCCCATCGAGCCCTCCGTTCCCACCGGGCTAACCGGGGCGGCGGGGGACACCGTCATCCACCTGGTCTGGAACAACCTGTCGGGAACCCAGGATGTGGATGGCTACCGGGTGTACCGATCCTCGATCCCGGGCCTACCCGGGTCCACGATTCTCCTGGGCAGTGTGGCCACGCCGCCGGGGATGACCGCCACGGTGGCGTTCGATGACACGCTGGTGACGAACGGATTCACCTACAGTTACCGGGTGATCCCGTTCAACCAGGGGGGCGACGGGCCGTACGCCTCAACCCTGGGACTGATTCCGTTCGTGCCGCCGGGACCGCCGGGCTGGCTCACGGTGACCACGGGGCTCGCGCAGTTGGACCTCACCTGGGATGCGGCGGTCCCCATCGTGTTCCCGATCGCCGGGTATGAGATCTGGCGCGCCACCTACGCCGGCGGGGAGGTTCTCCTTGGCGTTCCCATCTCGACGACATTCACCACCGATACCGGACTGGTCAACGGCACGACCTATTTCTACAAGGTGCGGGCCGTGGACACCTATGGCAATGTCGGGGCGTTCGGCAACGAGGCGACCGGGACCCCGGCCATCCCGCCCTGCCCGCCGGCCTCCAGCACGGCCCACGCCTCCGCCGCCGCGGTGGATGTGGGGTGGTCTGCCGTCACCTGGGGGACGTGCGCCGGTCCGGCGTTCTCTCTCACCGTGGCCGGCTATGGAATCTATCGCTCCACCGTGCCCGGGCAGATGTATTCCAAGATCGGGACGGCTCCCGGCGTCACGTACTACGCTGATGCCTCCGTGACCGTGGGGACGACCTACTACTACGCGATCCGGTCCTTTGACACGGCTTCGCCGCCCAATGAATCGGTGCAACTGTCCTTTCCGTTCAATCCCCGGTACTCGGCCCCCGATGCGGTGGCGACGCCCCGGACGTTGGCCGCCCCACCCGCGGGGCTGACCACCTTCGGGGAGCCCAACGAGCATGATGGCCGACTCAAGCTTTCATGGATCCCCTCGGTGGCGGGGACCTTCGCCGTCCTTGGATACAACGTTTACCGGTCCACGAGCATCGGCGGCTCGGAGACAAAGGTCTATGTGTCGGGCGGGAGCGCGGACTATTACTTCGACCTCAATCTGACCAACGGCCGGTTCTACTACTACCGGGTGGCGGCCCAGGAAGAGCGCGGGTTCGAGGGGGACTGGACCGCCGTGACCGGGACCCCGTTCACCGATCCCGGAGCGCCCAGCAGTCTCACCCTGCTGGAGGGGGACACTGCGGTGACGCTGGGCTGGGCCGCGCCCTCGGCGACGACCTCCACCTTCGCTGTGACGGCTTATCGGGTGTACCGGGCCTCCTTCCCGGGCACCTTCGGACTTTCTGCCACCGTCTTCGACTGGCTCTTCGCGACAACCTTTACCGACTCCGGGCTGACCAACGGGGCCGCGTACTATTACCATGTCAAATCATGGGACCCGGCGGGGCACTTGAGCCATGCCTTCTCGGCGGAGGTGTCGGGCACCCCCTGGGCGGCCGCGGCGGCGCCGCTCGGGCTAACGGCGATTCCGGGTGGGCTGACAGTCCTGCGCATTACGCTGGGCTGGAACGCGGCCACGGCGGGAACGTATCCCGTCTCGGGTTACCGAATTTATCGAACGACTTATGCGGGAATGTCATGTCCGGGTCCGTTTCTTCTGGCGACGGTAACGGGCGGAGCTCTTTCATATATTGACCAATCAGTCGCCGGAGGAACCACCTTCTTCCATTACAGCGTGGCCGCATTCGATAATGCGACGCCTTCACACGCCTCACTCTGTTCCGGAGAGCAGTCCGCCTCGCCGTTCGCAATTCTTGATCCGCCGCCCAAGCCGAACTACCTCTCAGCGCTGGCGTCTCCCGGTTCAGTCGCGCTGGTCTGGAC
>JAHFSL010000260.1 GCA_023265785.1 Candidatus Coatesiibacteriota bacterium
GCGCCCCGGTCCTCCTGCACCCCCTCGCCATGACGATGGACTGGACCACGCTGGTGGGGTTGAGTGCCTCCATCGAGGCCACGATTGTCACCGCGGCTGCGGTGCAGATGGCCAACGAGATCTTCCACGCCCCGGTGGACGTGCACGGTCCCTGGTCCGACACGCTCACCACCGACGCGCAGGCCGCGATGGAGCACACCTTCCAGACGGTGTTTCCCGCGTTGAGCGGGGCCGCCAGCATCGCGGGGTTCGGCGACCTGCAGGAGGGGATGGCCTTCGATCCCGTCGCGCTGGGGCTGGGCGAGGAGCTCGTGGGCGCGACGCGGAAGTCGCTGGAGCCGATCCCCTTCGATGACGACCGGCTGGCCGTGGACGCCATCCGGCGCGCGGGCTTTGACGGGGACTTCACCACGGATGAAACCACCCTCAAGTACCTCCGGTCGGACTATTACCGGCCCGGGCTCCTGAACCGGCAGGGCCGGGCGGACTGGGAGCGCACCGGCGCCCGCGACTTCAACGCCCGGGCCCGGGACCGCGTCCGGGACCTGATGGCCACGCACAAGCCGCGACCGCTGTCCGCCGGCATACGCCGGGAGCTCCAGTCAATCGTGGACGGCGCCCGCGCCGCGCTGTAGCCCGTGCGATCTGGGGTAGCATGAGTCAGAATGAATCGGAAGGATCTACTGGCTCGTCTGGTTCGCGGAGAAGTTCACAATGTGCGGTTTGGAGACTTCACCGACCTCGCAGAAGGTTTTGGATTCACAATCGCAAGGCAGAACGGCAGCCATCACATCTACTCCCATCCCGCGGTGCGAGAACTGGTCAACCTGCAGGAGGTTGGGGGCGAAGCAAAACCCTACCAGATCAGGCAGGTTCTCAGGCTCATTGAGCGCTATAATTTGGTGATGACGGAGAGCCGGTCATGAGCGACTACCACATCAACATTTTTTACAGCGACGAAGATGGGGGGTACATTGCAGACATCCCTGACCTCGAGGCTTGTTCTGCGTTCGGCACCACGGCCGAGCAGGCGTTGGCCGAGGTGAAGCGGGCCATGGTTGTCTGGATCGCCACCGCCAAGCAGGCCGGGAAACCGGTCCCCCTTCCACGCTACCGTCCGGCAATCTACCAGGCGGGTTCATAAGCGGTTTCTCAGCAGGCGCCCGCGGTCGCAATTCATCATCCTTTTCGCTCAATCAGTTGTTTGCGATGCGGACCCACCGAAATCCAGCGAATGGGAGTCTCGATCAGCGATTCAATGCGGAGCACATAGTCTTGGGCCTCTGGAGGAAGTTGGGCGGAGGATGTGATGCCCCCCGATTTCGCACTCCCATCCGGTCATCCACTCATAGACAGCCTCGGCGTGACCGAGAGAGGGGCTGAAGGGAGAGTAGGGCTGGGCTAGGCGCGGGCCAGCGACACGGCGGTGACCTTGTACTCGGGCGTGGCGGTGACCGCGTCCGCGTGCGGCCCGGTCAGCCGGTTCACATGGGCGCCCGGGAAGGCGAAGGTCGTGAAGACCTCGCCGGGCTTCATCGTGTCCGTGACCCGGGCGGAGAGGATCGCCTCGCCCCACCGGCTGGCGACCCGGACGCGGTCCCCGGACCGAACCGCCAGCGCGGCGGCGTCGGCGGGCGCCAGGTCGAGCAGATCGGCGCCGCGCAGGCGGCGCGCGGGCGTCCGGCGGGTCTGGGACCCCGCGTTGTACTGGGCCAGGCTTCGGCCGGTGATCAGCAGGAGCGGGAATTCCGGCGACACGGCCTCGGGCGTCGGGGCGAACTCCACGGCGCGGAAGGCCCCCCGCCAGGACGGATCGTCCGCGTAGAGCACCGGGGTCCCCGGATGCCGCGTATCAGGGCACGGCCACTGCAGTCCTCCCTCCCGCTCAAGCCGCGCGTAGGTGACACCCGCCGCGCCCGGCCAGAGGCCGCGAACCTCGTCCCAGATGGCGCGCGTTGACCGGAAGGAGAAACCGCGCCGGTGGCCCAGCGCCGCGGCGAGTCCGCACAGGATCTCGCCGTCGGTCCGGACCCCCGGCGGGGGCGGGACGGCCCGCCGCACCCGCTGGATCCGCCTCTCCCCGTTCATGAAGGTGCCGTCCTTTTCCAGCCAGGACGCCGCGGGCAGGAAGACCTGCGCGGCCCGGGCGCCCTCGTTCAGGAACAGGTCCACCACCACGAGGTGGTCCAGCCGGGCCAGCGCCTCCCGGGTCCGCCGCTCCCCGGCCCCGGACTGCAGGAGGTCCCAGCCGATCACCACCAACGACCGCAGAGTCCCCGTCCGGGCGGCCTCGAGCATGGCGGTCGCCGTGAGTCCGGGCGCTTCCGGGATCGGGGCCCCCCACGCGGCGGCGAATCGCGGACGCCCCGCGGCCAGCGGCTCCGCCCCGGCCAGCACGCCGGGGTCACAGCCCATGTGGGAGGCGCCCTGCACATTGTTCTGGCCGCGCAGGGGGTTGAGCCCCGCGCCCGGGATGCCGACATTGCCCGTCAGCAGGGCGAGGTTGATGAGGCCGGTCACCGCGCCGGTTCCCTGGGTGTGTTCGGTCAGTCCCAGCCCCCAGAAGGCCATCGCCGGCCGGGCGGAGGCATACGCGCGGGCGGCCGCCCGGATCACCGCCGGGGCGACGCCGCACAGGGGCGCGGCCCGCTCGGGGGTCCACGCGGCCACGCTCGCGCGCCAGTCCGCGAACCCGGTGGTCCGCGCCGCGATGAACGCCCCATCCTCGCCGCCGGTCCGCATGATCTCGGCGGCTATGGCGTTGAACAACGGGACATTGCCGCCCGGCCGGAGGGGCACATGGACCGCGGCCAGTGCCGCCAGTTCGGTCCGGCGCGGATCCACCACGATCAGCGTCGCGCCCCGCCGAACCGCCGCGCGGATCCGGGCGCCCGCGACCGGGTGTGCCTCCGTGGGATTGGCCCCCGCGACCAGGATGACCGCGGTCCGGTCCAGGTCCGCGAGGGAATTCGTGGCGGCGCCGGTCCCCAGCGCGGCCTTGAGCGCCGCCGCCGAAGGGGCATGGCACACGCGGGCGCAATTGTCAGCGTTATTGGTGCCCAGGACCACCCGGGCGAACTTGCCCGCCAGGTAGTTCTCCTCGTTCGTGCCGCGCGCGGAGCCCAGGACCCCCACGGCGCCCGGGCCCCCCCGCGCCAGTGCCCGCCGCAGGCCGTCCGCGGCGGCGCCCAGCGCGTCCGGCCAGGAGGCGCGCTCCCACCGGCCGCCGCGCCGGATCATCGGCGAGACCACCCGGTCGTGGGCGCGCAGGAACCCGAAGGCGTACCGGCCCTTGACGCACAGGTGGCCGCGGTTGACGGGGGCGTGGGGGACTGGCCGGACCGTCGCGACCCGGCCGCGTGCCGTGCCCACGAGCGTCTCGCATCCCACGCCGCAGTAGCCGCACACGGTCCGGGTCCAGGCGCGCGGCCGGGCGAATCCCCGCGGGCGGGCGTCGGTGATTGCGCCGGTGGGGCAGGTGTCGGCGCAGGCGCCGCAACTTGAACAGCCGGACGCGAGCAGGGTGGGCGCGGGTCCCGGAGCGATCCGGGTGGCCGCCCCGCGCCCCTCGACGCGCCAGATGCCGCGCCCCTCCACCTCCGCGCAGATGCGCACGCACCGAAAGCACAGGATGCATTTCGTCATGTCCACCCGCAGGAACGGGTGGCCCCGGTCCGGCCGGGGGCCGCGGAGCGCGGGGGTCGGTGTTCCCGTCCGGCGCGCGAGCGCCCGCCGGACGAACCGGCGGTAGCTGTTGAGGGCGGGGTTGCGGGTCTCGACAACCAGCCCGTCGGTGGCCGGCGTGGTGCACGCGGGGACGAGCCGTGGGGCGCCGTCCACCCGGACCAGGCAGAGCCGGCACGCGGCGGCGGGGGACAACCGGCCGTCATGGCACAGCGTCGGGATCGTGACACCGGCCCCGGCGGCGGCTTCCAGCAGGGTGGCACCCGCGGCCGCCTCCACCGTCCGGCCGTCCACGCGCAGGCGCATCTACGGCAGGATCCGGTCCGGGTGGGTGTAGACCGTCAGCCGGCCGTCCCGGATGAACCCGGCGAGCGTGACCCCGAACACCCGCGCGGTCTCCACGGCCAGGCTCGTCGGGGCCGAAAGCGCGCCGACGATCGGGATGCCCGCCATGACCGCCTTCTGGACGATCTCGTAGCCGGCGCGACCGCTGACGATGAGGAACGCGTCCCCCTGCGGCAGGCGGCCCGCCAGCAGCATCGTGCCCACCACCTTGTCCACGGCGTTGTGCCGGCCCACATCCTCCCCGGCCGCGCGCAGGTCGCCCCCGCCCGACCACAGGGCCGCCGCGTGCATCCCGCCCGTCCGCCGGAATCCGGGCTGGACCGCGCGCAGGCCCGCCGCGGCCTCCTGAAGGCGGGAGGCCGCTACGGCCAGCCGGGAGGTGAGGGTGGGCGCCGTGAGCCGCAGGGCTTCCAGCGTCGCCCGACCGCAGACCCCGCAGGCGCTCGACACGGCGAACGGCCGGGCCGCGGGGGCGGGTGGCTGGCGGTGTCCCGCCGCCCGGACGACCTCGACCGCGTTCTCGCCGGCCTGCCGGATGCTGGCGAGGTCGTCGCGTGAGGCCAGCAGACCCTCGGCGTGAAGGAACCCGGCGGCCAGGGCCACGTCATCCCCGGGCGTGCGCATCGTGACCGCCAGCGGCGCCCCGTCGAGCCGGATCTCGAGCGGCTCCTCCACCGCGAGGGCATCGGCGACGGATTCCGGGGTGGGGCCGGCGCCGGGGCTGATCCGCCTGGCCATCCGCACCACGGCCGGGTCCATGCCTGTA
>JAHFSL010000261.1 GCA_023265785.1 Candidatus Coatesiibacteriota bacterium
CGCATTCTGCTGATCCCGACCTTTGCGCTGGTCTTCCTCTACCACCAGGAGACCGCCGCGCTGGTCGTGTTTGTGGTGGCCGGCGTGACGGACTTCCTCGACGGCTACATCGCCCGGGCACGGCACCAGCAGACGGGCCTGGGGAGTTTCCTCGATCCGATGGCCGACAAGCTCCTCCTCCTGACCGCCTTTGCCATGCTGTTCGCACGGCAGGCCGTGCCGCTGTGGGCGCTGGTCCTCGTGGCGACCCGGGAGGTCTTCATCGTGGTCGGGTGGGTCATCCGCCACCTGATGACCCGCAGTAAGGCCGTGGAGCCGACCCTGCTGGGGAAGGCGGCGACCGGGTTCCAGCTGGCGGCGGTGTCCCTGCTCCTGGTGGGCCGCCGCCTGCCGCTCCCCGCGGACCTGGCGGTGCGCACGCTGGACGTGGCCATGGCCTTCACGGCCGTTTCCGGCCTGCACTATGTCTACAGCGGGCTCCGCGAACTGGAGCCGGGGCGCCGGCCGACCTGACGGCCGCGGCGGTCTTCCTGGTCGTGTGGGCCGCGGGGCTCGCGACACTGGCCCCCGGGTATCCGCACGGGGACAGCGGGGAGACGGCCGGCGTGGCCCTGCACCTGGGCATCGCCCACCCGCCCGGGTACCCCCTGCCCACCCTCCTCTCCCACCTGGCCGTCCGGTGGGTCGGGGTGGGCGGCGTTGCCTGGCGGGTGAGCCTGCTGGCCCTTGCGGCGGCCGCCCTGGCGGCCGCCCTGCTCGCCCGCGCCCTGCGGGCCTGGCGCCCGGGTCTGCCGGCGGCCGTGGCCTTCGGCGCGGCCCTCGCGGGGGGCCTGGCGCTGGAGGTCTGGAACCAGATGACGCTCCCCAAGGGGTGCGTCTACACGGTGACGGTCGGGCTCATTGCGGCCCTGGCGTGGGCCCTGGCCGCGCCCGGACTGCCACGCGGCCGCCGGGGGGCCACGGTGGGCCTGGGGGTCGGGCTGGCCGGTGGCGGCCACTACATGATCCTGGCGCCACTCCTGCCGTTCCTGGGCGCGGAGTTCCTCCGGCTCCTCGGACCCGCGTCGGGCGAACGGGACGCCGCGCACCCGCCGGCCCCGGTGCGGGCCATCGGGCTGGCGCTGGCCGCCTGCGCCTTGGGCGCATCGCTCTACCTCTACCTGCCCCTGCGCACGCCGACCGCCCATCCCGCGTTCCGGTGGGCCGAGCCGGTCACCTGGAAGCGGTTTGGGTGGCTGGCGCTCCGGCGCCAGTACCTCAACATCGAAAAGCAGGAGCGCGGGAACTCGGGTTCCCTCCTTCTGCGCCGGTTCGGCGACCGGCTGGTCGGCGGGTGGGGCTGGCCGGGGCCCGTCGCACTGGCGGGCGCGCTGGCCCTGGCGGTGATCTCCCGCTCCTGGTGGCTGGCCGCCTTTGCGGCCGGCGGCGCGCTGGAGATCATCGCCGCGGCGCTCTACCCGAAACTGGAGGCGGATGCCCTGTGGGTGGCCGACCCGTTCTTCTCGGCGGGGTGGTTTGCCTGGGGCGCCGTGCTGTCCGGCGGGATCGCGTTGGCCGCCGCGGGCGCGCGGTGGCGGGGCCGGGCGGCGGGCGTGCTGGCGGCCGTGCTGGTGGTGACCGCGCTGACCGCGGGGTTCGGGCGGGTGTCCAAGCGGTGGAACTACTGCGCCTCCGATCAGATGGCGAACCTGGCCGCCACCCTGCCGCGGGATGCCCTCCTGTTCACCGAGGGGGATGCCAACATCGCCCCCCTCCTCTACGGCCTGTTCGTGGACGGCGCACGCCCCGACGTCCGGATGGTGATTCCGATCTTCCTGTACTTCTCCTGGGGCCTGCACCAGCTCGGCTGGACCTATCCGGACCTGGCGCTGAAGGCGGGGACGCCGTGGGGGAACATCTGGCAGGAAACCAAGGACCTCATGGAGGCCCAGCCGGCGCGTCCCTGGTGCTATACGCAGGTGACCTCGGCCGGCTGGCCGTTCGGGGCCTGGGCCCTGCCGGAGGGCGTCTGGTACCGGATCCGCCCGGGCGGACCCGCGCGGCCGCCCGACCCGGCGGTGGACCGCGGGATGCTCCGCTGGCGCCTGCGCGACACCCTCTCGGAACGGATGGACCGGGACCCTTTCGGGCGGGTGGTCCGCGAGGAATACCGGCAGGGGTACTTCCTGCGCGCCACCCGCTGGCACCTGGCGGGGGACCGGGCCCGGGCGCTGGCCCTGTTTGACCGGGCGCGCCGGCTGGGGTCGCCCGAAGCCGCGCTGAACGCCGGGCTGGTGCGCTGGGAGATGGGCGATGCGGCGGGGGCGACGGCCGACTGGCGGGAGGCCCGGGTGCTCGCACCGGACCGGCCCGAGCCGTACGCGAACCTGGCGCTCTCGGCCCTGCGCTCCCTGCCCCCGCGCCCCGACGAGGCCATCCGCCTGTGCGACGAGGCGCTCGCGCGGGACGGCCGGTTCGCCAAGGCGCACGAACTGGCCGCGAGCGCCTGGTTCACCAGGGGCGACCTGCCGCGCGCGCTGGACCACCTGCGCGAGGCGATTCGCCTGCGGCCCGGGGATCCCGGACTCCGGCAGGCCCTGGCGGCCATGCTCCGGCGTCGCCCGTGACGGGCTGGCGGTGGGCCGTGGCGGCCGAGCTGGCCGCGGCCGCCCTCCTGCGCGGCTGGGGGATCGCCGACCCCGCACCCGGGTTCTACCGCGACGAGGCGATCGAGGGCCTGCACGGCGTTTATCATTGGCGGGGATTGATCCCGGTCGACGCGATCTGGGTCCGATTTTCGCGGATACCGCTCTGGGAGCTCTGCGCGACCGGTTCGGTGGCCCTCCTGGGCCCCACGGTGCTGGCCGCCCGCCTTCCGGCCGTGGTCGGGGGAACCGCGGCGGCGGCCCTGGCGGCGTTCGGCTGGCGAGCCGGGCTCGGTCCCTGGCCCGCACTCGCGGCGGCGGGGATGCTCGGGGGCTCGCTGTGGTCCGTCGTGTACGGCCGGATCGGGTCGGGGCCTTGCCTGGTTCCCCTGCACGGGGTTGCCGTGGTCGCCCTGCTCCTCCGGCCGGCGAGCCGCACCGCGGGCCGGGAAGGGTTCCTGGCAGGGCTGGTGGCGGGATCGGCCGTGTACTCGTATTACGCCGGGGTGCATCTGCCCATGGTCCTTGCCTTCGGCCTTCTGGTGCGCGTGGGGGGCGACGGAGCCTTCCGCGCGGTCGCCCCCCGGTGGGCCCTCGGGGCGCTGGCGGGAGTTGGGGTGAGCCTCATGCCACTCGCCGGACGCCTCCGACTCTTTCATGACATTGCGGGCTATCCGGGGACGGTGGACTGGGCCGAGGCCCTTCGGCAGGAAGCGCGGTACCTGGGAGCGCTGTTCCTGCCACCGCATCGCATGGACCCGCGTGTCGGAATCTGGGCGGTGTGGCCTCCCGGCGGCGCACTGCTCCGGCCGGTGGAGGCCGCGGTGGCCGCGGGCGGGCTGGCGGCGGCCCTGGCGGGCCCCCCCCCGCGGTGGCGGTGGTGGCTGGCGCCCGGATGGCTCCTCCTGGCCCTTCTGCCCGCGTCCGTCACCCCCGGGGGCCTGCGGTGGAGCCGGACCATCGGCGTGCTCGTTCCCGCCGCCCTGCTGGCGGCCGGCGCCGCGGCCATGGTCCTTTCGGTTGTGCCGCGGCGGGGGGCCGTGCTGGTGGCGGCGGCATGCGCCGCCATCGCGGCTGTCACCCGGCACGAGGCGTTGGAGGTCTGGCGGCGATCGCCCCAGGTGGCGCTGTGGGCCGACCGGGTTGACACCGACACGGCGCTGTACCTCAAGGCGCGGGCGGCCGTGCGCCCGCTCCAGGTCTCCAACCCGGTGGAGTACAGCACCAACCCGGTGTGGACCTATCTGCTCGATGCGGAACTGCGGACGGGCCGGATCCGGTCGGTCCCCGCCGGCCCCCGTCCGCGCCCCCGGCTGGTGCACATCATCCGCGACCCGTTGGCCGGACAGCCGTCGGTGGTTGTCTTCGACCTGCGCGGCGAACCCGCGCCCGGTCGCGATTCCCTCGGGCTGGCGGATGCCGGGAGCCTCATGGAACCCGGCAGCGCGGCGCTGGCCCGCGGCGATGCCGTGGCCGCCGAGCGCTACGCCCGGGGGGTGCTGGCGCTCATCCCGGATTTTGGGCTCGCCCACCTGCGGCTGGCTGACGCCCTGGCCGCGCAGGGGCGGCTGGGGGAGGCGCGGCGAGAGCGGGAGCGGGCGGCGGCGCTGGGAATCCGGACGGAGGACCTGCCCGCGCTGGAGAGCGGGCGCCCCGTCAGCGGGGTTTCGGCATCCGGCCCGCCTTGAGGGCGGCGAGCGCCGGGCCGGCGCCCGGTGGCATGGAGGCGCCGAACTTCTTCGCCGCCGCCTCCAGGACAGCCCGGGCCTGGGCCCGATCCCCGGTCTCCGCGAGGGAGAGCGCCAGCCCGTAGTGGGCATCGGGGATCCGGTCCAGCGAATACAGGATCGCGTCGTGATAGGGCCGGATGGCGGCCGCCGCCTCGTTGTTCAGCCGGAGGGCGGTGCCCAGGGAAAAGCAGGTCAGCCCGTCCTTGGGATTGAGAAAGAGGGATTCGCGCAGGTCGGCCAACGCGCCCGAGAGCGCCGCCGCCGCCGCCGGCTCCCGGACTTCCCTGGCGCCGTAGGCCACGGTCAGGCGGGTCATCCCGCGGGCCTGGTACCCCTCCGGGAAATTTGAGAACACGGTGAGGGCCCGCGTGTAGGAGGCCTCGGCATCGGCGTAGCGCCCCAGGTTCTGGAGCGCCTTGCCGCGATAGTAGTGGACCA
>JAHFSL010000262.1 GCA_023265785.1 Candidatus Coatesiibacteriota bacterium
CCACATGGGGAGGCGGTCCCGTGCCGAGCCGTAGGTGAACGGCGCGCCGGCCGCGGCCGCCAGGTCGCCGTCCCCCGAGCCGTCAATGGTGACATCGGCCGTCACGGCCCGCAACCCATCGGGTGTCGCAACCAGGGCCCCCGCCACCCGCGCGTGATCCATGAGTGCGGCCACGGCCACCGTGCCGAAGAGGGACTCGCACCCCGCCTCCACCGTCCAATCCAGGAGGGCCTGCATCTTCGCCTCGACATTCCATTTGGCCCCGGCCGGAATGCCCAGCCGCGTGGAGACCGCCTTCACCCGCCGGTCCACCTCGGCCGTGAACCCGCCACGGCGGCCGAACCAGTAGCTGTCCACCCCGCCCACCGTTCCGGTCCCGCCAAGCCCCCAGTTCATTTCGGCCACCAGCGTTCGGACGCCGGCACCGGCCGACACGGCGGCGGCCGTCGCGCCTCCCGTGCCGCCACCGGCCACCAGAACCTGAACGGCGGCATGCACGGGGACCGCCTCCGCTCGCATGCGCACCCGCGGTCCCCCATCCGGGGATGCCGCACGCGAAACCGCCGCAGGACCACCGCCACCGCCGTCCGGGGCACACCGCCCCTCGCACCGTTCCGGCAGGGGGTCGGCGGAGGACCGGACGATCGCCTGAACCGTGGACCCGCAGGCGGCCCCATGCCGCGCCGCGCCCACCGGGTCGAGCCAGTCCGTTCCATCCTCCGGCGAAGCCGCCACTGCGGCCGAGAGCACCATGAGGCCGGGCGCCAGCGCCCCCGGGGCTTCCGGCGCGCGCAGGCTGGGGGGGAGGCGGTGGAGTTCCCAGGAGCCGTGGGCCAGCCGGGCCCGGCTCCAGCCGGGAACGCTTAACACGAGGCGTTCAGCGACATTCAGGCTCACCCGACGGGCCTCCACCTCGGCGGCCATCCGGTTCGCGAGGCCGGTCTCCGGAGGCAGGGACGTGAATGCGAGTTCGAGGAGGAGATGGCCGGGACCGGCATGACCCTGGTGGACGCCGGCCACGCGAACCCCCTCCGGCAATGGCGCGGCGCGCACGGCAGGCACGCCGGCCGGCCCAACGCCCGTGAATTCCAGGGTGCGCCGGGCGGAAGCCCCGCCGGCCGCCGGGGCGAACGCCCCCGGCCGGACCAGCCGTCCCAGGACCGCCCGGTCCGTCGCATCCACGACGCAACGCGACAACACCGCATGGCGCCCGGATTTTGCCCCGACGACGAGCCCGGCGATCCGCCCGTCCTCGTGGACCAGACCGACGGCTGGACAGGCGTACCGGAGGATGACCCCGGCGCCGAGGACCGCGTCCTCGAGGCCCCGCTTCATGACATCGGGAATGAGGGCAAGTTCATGGCCCTCGGCCGGCCGGGAACCCGTGGCGAGCCAGCCGCGAAGCAGTGGGAGGTCCGCGGCGCCCGCCGGCGCCTCCAGCCAGGGCCGGAGCAGGGCGCCGACCTCCCACCCCGGCATGATGCGCGGCTCGGCGACCAGGACCCGGAGTCCACGGTTGGCCAGGTCGAGCGCCAGGGCCAGGCCGCCGAATCCCGCCCCCGCCACGGCCACATCCACGCGGGCCATCACCGGCACCATGGTCCCCGCAATGCACAGCCGGTTATCGGGCATCGCGCACCGCCTCCCAGTGTTCACGCCGCCACGCCCGCGGGCTCCGCCCGGTCGCGGACCTGAACACGTTGAGAAACTGGCGGCGGGTCCCGAATCCCGTCTGCGCCGCGATCTCCGCGATCCCGTGTGCGGATGCGGCCAGCAGGGTCCGGGCGCGCTCCAGGCGGACATGATTGAGGTAGGCCGGAAGCGACCGGCCGGTCCGTCGCTTGAATCCCCGGGCCAGGACGGTGGGGGTGCACCCGACGGTACGCGCCAACGCCGTGCGTCCCCCTCGCCATCCGGGGTTCGAGGCAATCCAGGCAATCGCCCGGTCCACGCCCCCGCCATGCGGGGCGGCCGCACCGCTCGCCGCGGCGGCGGCGTGGACGGCCATGGTCATGGCCCCGGCGCGATCGAGCACATCAGGGGGGAGGATCGAGGGGGATTCGCCCGGCAGGGCAGCCAGTTCGAGGACCGCCTCGGTCAGATCGCGCGCAAATTCCAGGACGGACCGCATCCGTTCCGGCGACAGGGACGGCAGGCGGTCAAAATCGGCTTTCCATTCGGCCCGGGTGCCCGGCAGGTGCCGCACCCGAGCGTACGCCTCCTGGAACCCTCCCTGCGACGCGGGGCGCGGTGCCTGCAGGGCGAGGACCATGCCGACCATTCGGCCGCGCCGGCGGATGGGCAGGCTGAACTGGTCCAGGCCCGCATGGCAACGGCAGGCCACCGGCGCTCCCGTGCGCTGGGTCCGGTGGACCACCGCGGTCCACGCGCGCACACACGCCTCGTTCCGGACATGGCCGACGCGGGCACACCACCGACCGTCGCCGGACGGGAACTGCGTCCGCGAACGCAGGCGGGCCCGCCGCAGGAAGGCCGATCCGGCGGTGCGGTACCCGAAATCAAGGTTCAGGGTGACCTTGAGAAGCCCCCGGAGCAGGGCCAGAATCCGGAGGGCGGGTTCGAGGGGAGCTGCGCGTGACGCCACGCGCAAATTGTAGGCGGCGCCGCGCCGGGTCGCAAGGGAACCTTTGTGACACGTCCGGCACAAGGATTCCCTTGCTGGCACCCCCGTCCGGGGGGCATACTTGATCCGGGGATGGGACGCCGGAGGTTCAACGGTCACCTGCGGAGACACGGGGCGTGGATGGCTTGGTCCGGCCTCCTGCTTCTGCTCGGCGGGGCGTGCCTTCCCAGCGGAGTGCTCGCGGACGCACTGCTTGACGCTTTCGAGGTCAATCCCAGCCCCTATGGAAGCACCCTTTTTCCGAATTGGCGGCTGGCTCCCGTGGCGCCGTTCCTGCTCTGGCTCTGCGATGACCTGACCTGCCCGGGTTGCTCCGCAGGCGCGCTGACCAGCCTCACGGTGTACAACTACGGGACGGCAACCGGCGGCGCGGCCGGCGACCTCACCGGGCTGTACTTCAAGCCCGATTGCGGTGACAACGTCATCGGCATGCAGACCCTGACGTATGCGGGCATCTGGACGGTGGGCGCCTGGACCGGAGCCGCGTGGACCTGGGCGGGCTCGGCGGCGTGGACCGTGGATCCCTGCCGGTCGCCAACCGCCAGCCCGGACGGATGCAACTGCGTGCCCACGCTCACCCTCTACGCGGATGTCGGACCCTGCCCCACGGACGGGGCGACCGTTGAACTGGGCCCCGGATACAACGCCATCCTCAACCCCATCGTGCCGGGCGGCATCCGCGACAATTGCGGGAACGCGGCGCCGTCCAAGCCGATTCGCGATCCCTCCCCCAAGACCATTGCCTACGTGGTGAAACTGTCCTCGCCCGCCGAGGTTGCTCCCGGGGACACCGTGACGTACACCATCTACTATGGTCGCCCCGGGACGGGCAGTCTCAATGCCGAGTGGGTCACCGACACCCTGCCTCCGTACACCCATTACATCAACGGCTCGGCCATCCCGGCACCCGATGCCGGATTCGACCCGGACTGGGGACCGCCCATCCGGCTCCGCTGGAACCTTGCCGGGCCGCTCGTGACCGCGGGGGGCCCGACCGCCCGCATCACCTTCCAGGCCACCGTGGATTGGGGGAACGGCGAGACCTTTGAGCCCGGATCGGGCGATGTGGCCGCCCCGGAGGGCGCGTTTCTCTTCAACCGCGCCCACCTCGCCTGGGACGGTGGCGCATGTGTCCCGGGGCGAACGTCCAATTCTCCCGGAACAACCGTTCGCCGCTACCTCTTCTGGAAATTGGGCGACAACGACCTCCTGTTCGCCCCCAGGCTCGGCATGCCCGATGACGAAATGATCTATGAACTGTTCGTCAAGAACGTCTCCAGCCAGCGCACCTGGTGGAGCACCATGCTCTGGGACACGGTGCCGGCCGAATTGGACGTCTGGCAGACGGGATACGGATTTGAGGACCCGTGCGCGGGCTGGACCATGACGCCATCCGGCTGTGCGGCCGCCTCACCCGGACGCATCCCCTCCGGCCCGGCCACCATCCTGACCTGGCGCCTGGACCTGCCACCCGGCATGACGCTCAGCATGCGGTGGAAAGCGCGCGTGCGGCCCACCGTCGCCCAGGGTTCGACGGCGATCAACCACGCCTCGATCCTCTCCCTGGGCCGGGCGGGGATCGTCAACGGCTCCGGCCATGCGGGCGCCCCCCGGGTCTTCATCCACGAGGCGCTGGTCCTCCTGCGCACGACCTACGTCAGCTATGTGGGCTGGGCGGGCAGTCAGACGGACTTCTTCAAGGCCAGCAATTGCACCTACCCGTACACCTACTATGTGACGTTCTACCCCCTCAACAAGGCTTCGGATTTTGCCCTGTACCGAAAGTGGTGCTGTAGTAACGCGCCGTGTGATGTCGTGTGCGGCGGCTTCGCCGGTGCCGGCGGCGTGTCGCCTTCCATTGACATCTTCGCGGGCACCTGCACGGGCGGTCTGGGCCTGGACTGGATCACGGGATGCAAGGCGGAGCGTGCGCCCGCCCGGTTCCAGCCCGACGTCTGGTCCGGAACGATCCCCGATCGCCCGTTCAACTTCCTCCACAAGCTGGTGGCCAACTCGCCGGTCATCTGGGAATTGCAGACCTGCTTTGGCGGGGATGACGATGCCAATACGTACGCGGGGGCCACCAGCCTCACCTTTGTCGGGCGGATCGCCTACAC
>JAHFSL010000263.1 GCA_023265785.1 Candidatus Coatesiibacteriota bacterium
ACATTGCCCTGACAACATCTTCAATGGTGACTCCGCGGTCCCGCCGCAGTTTGGCGTTCTTCCGCGCGTCCCACACCAGCCCACCCACGCTCGGAATGTAGCCTTTTGTGTGCCTTATGTCAACAGGCACGGAGAATGAATGGGGTCTGGAGTCATTCACCTCTTCCACACATGCTGGAGGACGCCCGGTGGATCGTCACCGCCAAGCAGGGCCGGACTGCAGGGGGGACTGCAGGGGACGTCCTTAAGTTCTTGAGTATGTCTCCTTTGGATTCCAGGCAACTTCCTCCGCGCGCCATAAGAACTTGAGGAGGTCCCTGGTCTGCCTCATTCACCGGGCCGTTCCGTCTTTCGATACTCGCGGCCGGCACGGTCCCGGACCAGCAATCCGCGGTCGACGAGCTCCCGGCGGAGCAGATTGCGGTCGCCAAACCGGTGCCGGGACTCGATGAGCGCATCCACCTCCCGCTCGGTATAGGTGCGCTCCAGCTCGAACCATCCTGCGAGCCACGCCAGCGCCCTGACCTTGTCCGCCTCCAGCTGAGGCCAATGATGGAGTCGCCCGGTTCCGTCAATAATGTCGCCCAGAAGCCCGAATCCCCGGCGGAACTCACGCCGCGTCCCGGTTTGAATGCAGCCAGCCGCGGCAAACAGGGCCCGCATCGGGCTGTTGGAGTCTTCCGTCGAATCCAGGTAGGCGTTGGCGCCGTTGGCACGGGCTTGATGGAGGGCATGGAAAAAAAGATTCTTCCCGAGACCCCGGCTACGATTTCCGGGACGGACACCGATCCAGGACATTGTGGCGGTCGCGTTCGCGCCGGGGGTGCGTTCCAGGAGAGCCAGTCCCGCGGGGCGGCCGTCATCGAAACAGACAATCCACTCCTTGCCGCGTTCGGAATCCTCCCAGTAGAGCCTGGCCCGGGCTGGCAACATGCCAACCGCGGTCGACAGGTCCATGAATACGTCGCGCGTGAGCGTCCGCGCCGGCCGACACTCGAAAGGCTCCGGTGCCGGGAGCGGCGGATCGTCAAGGGCCCGCCGGACGACGACCCGTGGCTCGTCCTCGGCGAAACCCGCCCGCAGGAGTGAACGCGCGGCGAGCGCGGGATCGGGATGGGCGGATTCGAGGTGCACAACGAGCGCGCCCGCTCCTCCCGCTTCCGCAGTCTTGGTGAGGTGCCGGCAGAGTGTGTCCATGATGCGTGCGGCCTCCGTGCCCTGTCGCGTGCGCGGAGCCCACGCGATCCAGAGCCGGGCCTCGCGGAACGGCAGGTCGGCCTTGCCGACGATCATTCCGTCCTCGAAACAGCCAAAGACCCGGTCAAGGCCGTGGCCATGATGCGCCGCGAGCCAAGTCCACTCGCCGTCGCGCCACACGGTGGCTTCCGGATCGGCCGCGTCCAGTGGGCACAAACACCACGACTCCCGTTCCGTGTCCATAATCGCCCGAACGGTGTACTGGTCCGCCATGTTCTTAGTCTGGATTATTCATGAATACTTCCATCGGGTCGCAGGTTCATCCGGAGCTCAATAGAAAAGACTGACATCGTCCAGGAAGAGTTCCGGGTTGCCTTCCGCGGGGACCGCCCAGCCCAGCATCATCACCCCGCTGGGCTGGAACTCCTTGAGGCAGTTCGCCCCCGGACAGGCGGCGGGGGGTTGCTTGAAAGCGTCCCACGGGAGCTCCACGGTGCGCCAATCGGGACCGAGGGGAACACGGGCGAGCAGGCCGGCGTCCTGCTTGTACCAGATGTCGCCGACCTTCCCCTCCAGCTTCACATCCACGGTGCAGGGGGAACCGGTCTTCGCCCGGAACCGGATGCCCCGGGCCGGGGAGACATCCAGCGTCGCCCAGTCCCAGGCCAGGCTGACGAAGGTGAAGAACCCGAGAGGAGGCGCTCCGTTCATCGGCGTCCCCGCGTGAACATGCAGGACCCTATTCCGGCCCTTGGGCTTGCTCGCGTCTTCGTCCACGGCCATCGTGGGGGTTGGCGCCGACCCGCCGGTCGGCTGGGCGAACCACTCACCCGAGAAACAGCCCATGCCCCAACTCTGGAGCGCGTTGAAAAGATCGCGGTCTTCAAAGTTGTCGATCAGCCCGCGCTGGATCGGGCGGGCCGGAGGGGTGGGATTCCGCCGCAACTCGTAACGCGAGAGCAGGGGGCGTTCGCCTTCCGGAATCACATCGTAGTGCTTGCCATCCGGAAGGATGGCGAGGGCCTCGGTGTTCGGTCGGTCGTGCCGGTGAATGATTTCCGGGAGTCGGCCAAACGCCCGGGCGAGGGTTTCCCCGGGACTCCGATGCCACAGGAGGACATGCGTGTAAGTGGTGAGCGCAATGAGGGAGCCGTCCGGTGAGATATCGCCACCGGTGATCGCGTAGCTCCAGGAACATGGATCGGGGATGGGCAGGTTCAGCCGGGCGGCCTCCTCCAGCGTCGCCGAGACCCCGGGCACCAGCGGGAGCGGAAACTGCCAGAGCCGCGCCGTGTTGGTCCGGACCTTGTCGACGAGGTACAGGCGGCCATCCCGTGGGTCCACAAGCAGTGCCTCGGCATTGGCGCGCTTCTCCGGATAGGTGTACGGGAAACGGTCGTAGCGGCTCACCGGTACATCCAGCGCCTGTCCCGTGGCCGGAGGCTCCGGCTCCGTCAGCCGGTACACCGACAGGTCGGTGCGGCACTCGCAGTTATTGCCGATGTCCCCGACATAGAGCATGTCCTGCGCGGCGTCGGGGCCGCGGCCGATGGCGATGTCTTCCCAGTCCCTCGCCAGCGCACCGGTCAGCGTGACCGTCATCGCCACCGATCCATCCTCCCGAATTGCAAATAACCGCGGTCCGTCCCCGGAGTCGTTGTGAACCCACAGGATGCCGGGGTGCTTGCGGCTGGCCACCAGCCCGGACGCTTCCGTCAGTTCGGTGCTGGAGACTTTGGCGAGGACTTCCCCATGGCCGGGCGTGGCGACCATGAGGCACGCGATGGCAGCCCAAACACCGGAGGCGCTCAACATGGGCCCAGTATCGCACGGTCCGGGTTCACAAGAAGCCTGGGGGCCGCTCCTGATCATGACCATAAGTGAAGCACTTAGGAGATCCTCGTCAATCATGCTCCTCGATGCCCAGGACTTCCTGGAGGGCCAAAGCGACGGCCGTCATCGCCCCGGGCGAGAGGCGACTCAGGGGACCGACCACCAGGCGTCGGTTGTCAATCGAACGCACCTGGTCGAGGAGCAGATCAGAGCGCTGGCGAAGACGCCCCTGAACGGACACGCGAATGCGAAGTGGCGCCGCGTTCTCCATGAGCCGGGTGGTCAGGGGAATGATGGTCGTCGAAGGGTGCCCGGCATCCAGAAGTGCCTGGGCTTGCATGATCAACACCGGGCGCCGCTTCCCGGGTTCCGCCCCGCGCCGGGGACTCAAGTCCGCGACCCAGATCTCCCCGCGCTTAAATCTCCGGAGTGGACTCGAGGGCATCGAATTCCGCGTTGATCCGGAGGCTCTCCGCACGAATCCGGAGCGAGACTTCCGCAAGCCGCTTCGACTTGCGATGCGCCTCGACCAGCCGGTTCATCCGGTCAATCGCACGGCGGATGTATTCCGCCCGGGAGAGGTTGAGGACTGTTGCCGACTTGCCGCTCTTCAGCAGGAGCTCCTCGGGAAGCTTCAACAGAATGGCCGTCATGGCATCCGCCCCGTATATCCCATCTGGATATATCCTAGCAGACTGAAGCCGTCTAGCGGCGGCGGAACGTCCCGGAGCCGGGGTAGTTCAGGGCGGAATCCCAGTCCGGCTTCCACCAGAAGTAGGTGCCGTAGCCGACCAGCCCGGTGCGGATGGTCGAGGTATCAAAGTCGTAGACGCAGACATTGATCCGCACCGACTCCCACGCCTTGCCCTGAATCGCGTCGAAGACCGCGTGCGGGACCGCGATTTCGGCGGTCCACCCGCCGGGCCGCGTCCGGCAGCCACTGCGTGCGCCCTTGGGGTATGACTGCTTGCCGTAGAGGACCTGCCGTTCAGGGGTGGTCCCCGGCGAAAGGAAAAAGGAAAGAGAACCCTTCTCACGCGTCTCCTTGTCGGACTTCTTCGGGTCCAGCCGGTCAGCCTCGGGCCGGGCGTCAATCACGATATCGAGCCCGTCCTGGTCCCAGGGATCGCGGTCGGGGCTGGACTCCAGCTCGTCGTCGGTCACATCCACCACGATGAAGAAGTCCTTCGTATCCCGGGCCACGCCGATCCGGCAGGAGAGATCCTGCGGCCCTTTCCAGAGCCCCCGGACCAATTCGGGCTGGGGCGTCTTCTCGCAGAGAATCGGCAGGGTCCCCCAGTCACCCGCCACGCCGTCCGGCTCGATGGGTTTCGCCAGCCGGGTGACCGGGTACCCCGCCTCGGCGCGCAGGACACCCTGCCCGGTGAGCACGACCGGCAGAGCCGGGCCCTCCCCGGGATAGGAGGTCCGCCAGTCATAGCCGACCGGCGGGACGGCCTCCGGCGGCACCGGAGCGGGCGCCACCAGCCGCGCATCGAAGGTCCGGACGGAGTTGGGCGGCACGACGTCCTCGAGCACGGCGGGCGACACGGTGAACGAGCCGGGCGGATCAAAGGCGATCCGCACCTGCATGGGCACGTCCGCGTCATTCACGCTCTTGAGCGTGAACGGAATCTCCCGCGCGGCCGCCCGGCCGGTGACCAGCGAGGTGACCTGCAGGGGCGCGCCCCTGGCCAGTTTGTCCACCAGCGGCCGGCTGTGCTCGGTC